>NZ_JAWPOH010000029.1:0-46450 GCF_037671525.1 Methylobacter svalbardensis | reverse complement strand
TTGCGTCTCTGCCCAACCTTGACATGATTCAGGTATGCTTGATTTTGGCGACTTGGCTAGGTTTTCGATTAGCTTTATGGCTCTATTCTTTAGTCGTTTATCACCTAAATCTAAATTACGAAATTCTCTATTTGCCCAATTCATAGCTAAAATGATTCTACTTTACTAAATCTTAACAACTTGTGTGTAAGGAGATGGGTTTAACCAGTCTTCATGTAACTGTTAAACGCTATGATATGCTTGGTTTTTTGTTATTTGTCGGTCTGTCGAAAAAGCAATGTCTCTGCTAGTCGACGGGGAATTGCCCGATTTCATTCTTTGAATGAGAGTCAGTCGATTTCTCGTGTAAATTACGCTGAATAGTGACTTCCTTTTTTCTTAAACATTTATCGAGTTCGGAGATTGAATAAAGCCAAAACCCGACAGAGGCAGACAATTCAACTACTTCATCTGAATAATATCCACCATGATTAGTATATTTCTCCCAAATTTTAACAATTAAAATCAATAATGTAATATATATTCCACTAAAGGGATAGACAGGAACCCCGTATTTGCAAAATATTCTATTGGGATAATTAAATAAACTAGCAATTGGAATAACTAAGAAAAACAGAGCCGTTGTCCCGTTAAACATTCTATGTGAAGAGGGTATTGCCGAATAATCCGGAAATGATTTTAGGTTATGAAAATTTATTTCATGTTGTATGTTTATCTGGCTCCATGTTGAAGGTGTTATAATATCAAATATTCTTTGCCCCCAACTCATCTCCTCCCCTGCAATAACAAAACATAGCAGCGCCAGAAACAGATGAAATTTATTTTTTTGATTCTTCCACGATAATAAAAATATTACACAAGATAAACCGTACATTACTACTGTAATATTCTCTGAGAAATTATCCTCAAATATATAATATCTCAGTATAGTCCTATCACTGAAGTCAAAATAAAATACGAAACCAGCGAAGCCAATCAATAAAACTACAAGTATGTAGTAAAGTATTACACTCTTATTATACATTTTGCATTATATTTCCTTAAAATAAGTCTATTCTTAGATTGCAATAAATTCTAATTAAGCACAAGCATTAAGTCAATGATAATTATTCACATCCCTATAAGAATCCCCGCTTCATTAGCATTGCATGATAGCCGAGTAGGGCGAGCCGCGTGCTTTTTCAACTGATTCCACATTTGACCATCCGTGGCTTGTTGCTTCCATCCTACCCGCTGATTTGCATAAATAGTTGCCATCAAAAAATTAACAAGATACTGTTATGGAAAAAGAGGAGATAGGTGTCAGGCCTTTCATTGTGCATGAACAAGCTTTTATTTTAAAAGATTGAACAATACAAGACCTGACTTCGTTTCAATTTTCGATACATTCAACCTTTGGAGTGATAGTCATGAATACGCCACTGCTTGCGATTCTTTTAGCCCTGATTCTTGCTCCCCACAACACTGTATTTGCCGATGATGGCGACCGTCACTATGACAAACAGCGTTGGTGGGAAGGCGAATGGAAGGATGAGTTCTGGGATGGTTCCTGTGAGGTGAAAATTGAATCAAAGCACGGAGAATTCAAGCGGGAGATAAAGTGCGAGGACGGAGTCGGTGCACATTGGGGCGGAGAGTGGAAGAAGGAATTTCAGAACGGCGCATGCAAGGTCAAGCAGGAGGCCAAGCGTGATGAATTCAAGGAAGAAGTGAAGTGCAAGCGAAAGTAAATTGATTGGGGTCAAAATTGGATAGTGGGTGAAATATGTCATTGTGTGTAAATATTGAGTCTACATTTGACCTTATTGACCAGTAAGCCGATGACCGTATCATGTATCAATTTGAGCTTCGGAAAGCAAATAGTTTGCGTACCAAACGTTTAATCCAGGTTCTGAAGTTTAAGTTTTTGTGTTCTATTTTTCGGGTATTGCGCTTACCCGCCTGAATAATTGGGGTCAGGATCAATGCCAGTAAGTTAAGATCTATATTTGGCCCCTATATTTCCTTGTCAATCCTTTACCATATGAGTGGCATTTGCGGTACACCAGATGCACGAACAGTTGCGCCCGGCAGTCTTGGCCGCATAAAGTGCCGTATCGGCGCGGTGGATCGTCTCTTCAACGTTAATGTCCGGATCGAGCATGGCAAGCCCGAATGATACGGTGACCGGAATTGGCTTGCTTCCGTGGAAAGCCAGGGTGGTTATTCCTAGTTCCTCGCGGATGCGCTCAATCAATAGTTGATAGCTATGGTCTTAAGATTGACGGGAGCCTTAATATTTAAGGGGCTCAGCAGAACGCAAAAAAAACCAATCTGTTAACGCGGCTTATAAAGCACCATTCACTGAACATCATCCGTCAGCTTACGGCTGAAGCTATGTCATGACGAAAAATCCTGATTTTGTGGAAAGATTCAACCCGGTTTTTTTGAGACAGTCTTGGGTGAAGTGCCAAAATACTTGATAAATGCAGTGCTGAAATTGCTTGCGTGACTGTAACCCACCAAGTCTGCGGCAACACTGACTTGGCACTGTGTATTTTCCAACAACTGATAGGCATTATTCATCCTGATTTCCAACAACAAACCATAAGGCGTGTTATTAAAAAAATGGTGAAATAGCTGCTTTAATTTGAATTGATTGGTTCCTACCCGTTTTGACAGGTCTTCAACTGACGGAGGGTTCCTAAATTCGCGCAACAGAATATCCCGTGCCGACTTTGCTACGGCGACATCTTTTTGATTCAATCTCGTCAAATTGCGACGCTTGCCTTCGGAAAGAGGGCTTAATTCAGACGCCAGTAACGACATGGCTTGCCCATGCATGAATATCCGGCTTGTTTCAGCGGATACCTTGCAGTTCAGTAACTGATGCGCCGCGCACATTGCCTGAGGAGAGATGGGCTGATAATTTAACAATTGCGTGCCATTCTTGCTGAATAACTGTGTCGCCTTGTGTTCACCAAAATATCTGTCCAGCCAACTTTTATTCAGTCCGAAACGCAGTTGCATCGTCGATTTATGGGCTTGGTATTGGCGCTCACCCCTACTGGATTGAAGGCTGGTGATAGACGTGTAGCCTTCGCGAAAAATAAGTTCATCACCGTTATTTCCGGAAAAACGGGATTGTCCTTTTAGGCTTAGCGTCACTACCAGGCGCGGCTCCTGATAGTCTATTCGGCTCAAAACAGCCAAGTCTTTCGACGGCGTGTAGCGCGTTTCTGTATAGCTCAAATCCTGATCAAGCTGGAATATGGCTGAGTGCCCCAGACCCAAATTTTCCGGTAAGAACTGATGCAGGCAGTCTTTTTGCTGCTGTAATTGCAACTCGTTGCTGCTGATACTCCACCGTTTTGCTGTGGCTTGTCGTGTTTCCATGGCTGTCCATCTCTTAGATCTGTCTGATTTATTAAGCACAAATCAGGCCTTGACTTGTTATCGCATTGTTTTCATTGCGTTAATGATTATTTCCAAGGTTGACGACGCTCGCATGCTGAAAAAGTGCGGCATATCACACACTGAAATAACAAAACCAGGGCATATCACCCAATCCTACCTTGGGCATAAGAAATAATCCTTTTGCCATATGAAAGCGCAAGGAATCTGTCGCTGTTATTGCGTAGTATCTTCGATCCTGTTCGCACCAAATCCTATTATTGATTTAATGGCCGAATAAAAATACTCAGCCAATACTGAGACGTACGTTTTTACTACATTGGAATTATTATGAAACTTAAACACTCCAATCGACCTACCAGAATTTTACAGTTAGGTCGCCCCCTGCTTATGTCTTTGTTGCTATTTAATTCCAGTGTCGCAGTGATGGCGAAAGAGCCGCCAACAGTTAAAGCAAAGCAGAAAGTGTTAAAAGAACCGTCAAATATCGAGCTTAAATCGATGGTGGTAACGGAGAACGATGATCGGAAACTTGCCGCTGCAAGCGCCGAAGTTGATCTTTCGCCTGGCGGTGTCAGTTTGGTCGATATTAATGAACTGCATGATCGTAATATATCCAGCATAGCGGATTTTTTTCGCTATGTACCCGGTGTTTGGGCGGCCAGCCAAAGCGGCAATGACGAAGTCTTTTTTTCGAGTCGCGGCTCGAATCTGGATTCCACCAACTTTGATCAGAATGGCGTTAAGCTTCTGCAAGATGGCTTACCGGTCACTGCCGCTGACGGCAATAATCACAATCGCATGATCGATCCGCTGGCCGCGAGTTTTGCTACGGTTGCACGCGGCGGCAATGCGCTTAAGTACGGTGCCAGTACGCTGGGCGGTGCGGTGGATTTTACCTCACCCACTGCCGATAACAGTCCCGCCATGAGACTATCTCTCAGCGGCGGCAGCTTCGGCCAGTTTCTCGGTCGAGGAACGGTGAGCAAGGTTTTCAATGACAGTTTTGACGGCTTATTGACGGTCGAAGGAAAAGAATGGGAGGGCTACCGCGCCCACAACAAGCAGGATCGTTTCGGTCTTTACAGCAACTTCGGCTGGCAACTCTCTGATTCCGTGGTTAATCGTACGTTTGTGAGCTACATTAAAAATAATCAGGAGTTACCGGGCCAGTTAACTCGGGCACAATTCGACGCCGACCCCAACCAGGCCAGCGCCCAGGCTATTGGCGGCAATTATCAGCTGAATACCGAAACTGAGCGTGTTGCCAACAAAACAACCTGGACTATTGACGATAACAGCTCTCTCGAAGTGGGTTTTTCTTTCGAAAACCAGCAACTTTATCATCCGATAGTCGACAAGGTGATGTTGGATTTTGGTGGCGGCGCACTGGACAGGTTTAGTTTGCTGGTCGATAGCAATCAGCAGGATTGGGGTACCTCCGCCCGCTACAATTTGCGTCTGGACAATCATGCGTTATTGCTGGGGGTGAATTACGGCACCAACTCGGATAAAGGCGGCAACTACACGAATAACGGCGGCATACGTGGCGCTATGACCAATCAAATTACCAAGAAAGCCGATAATATCGAAATTTTTGCTCAGGATCACTGGCATATTACCGATAAATGGACGCTGACACCGGCTTTGCAAGGCGTGTTTGCACACCGTGAAGTCGATAATGTCAGGTTAGCCATTCCCCAGGACGCCTACTTCAATTTTTATCCTCAGGGCAGCCATCCCAGTACTGACTATGCCGGCATTAATCCTAGTTTGGGTTTGATGTATAACGTGAGCAAAAACGCCAGCCTATATACTAATGTCAGTCGTCTATACGAGCCGCCGACTAACTATAATCTGGCGGATAACATCACTGCCGGTGCAGGTAATACCACGCTAAAGGCAATGGAAGGCACGTCTGTCGAAATAGGCACACGCGGCAATCAAAATTTCGGTAACTCAAACAGCGTGATGTGGGATTTATCGCTTTATTACGCGTGGCTTAACAAAGAAATCCTGTCCGTTTCACCGAGGCCGGGAACGAGTTTGTCAACCAATATTGACAATACCATTCACGCGGGCGTTGAAGGTTTAATCGGCGGAAAATTCGCCCTGGATAGCAAAGGTACGCATTCTATCGAACCCATGCTGAGCTTCACCAGCAATCATTTTAAGTTTGATAATGATCGCACTTACGGCAACAACGCTTTACCGGCGGCCCCCGATTATTTCTTAAAAGGCGAGGCCCTCTATCGCCATGTGAGCGGCATTTTTATCGGGCCTACTTTCGATGTGGTGGGTGAGCGCTGGGGTGACTTCGCCAACACTTATAAAATTGATTCTTACAGTCTGTTGGGAATGCGTACCGGCTGGTCTAATGATCATTATAAGGTGTTTCTCGAAAGCCGGAACTTGCTCGATACCCAATACGTTGCCAGCCATAATGTCATGGATCGGGCTACGGCAAACGATGCGATGTTAAACGCCGGCGCACCATTGTCCTTCTATGGCGGAGTAGAAATCAGTTATTAATTAGCTCATTTGCACGAACATTTAGCAGAATCAGTGACAGTGCTGATTCAGTTTTTTTGCAATATGGATTTACTCCTGCTCTCTTATGAAAACACTCGTTGAACTGTTTATAAAAATCAAGCTGTTGCTGTTTTTAGCCTTACCAGCCTTTTTTCCATTCCCTGTCATTGCGCAGGAAACAGGGCAAACATCGGTTCTTATCCATGCGGCGCGCGTTTTCGACGGCGATAGCATCAGAACGAATACGTCGGTATTAGTGACCGATGGGCTTGTCACTCAAGTCGGCACTCGCGAAGCTTTCAAGTCCAGTACTGCCAGAGTCATCGATTTGGGCGATGCGACTCTGCTGCCCGGTTTTATTGAATTACACGCCCATCTTGGCTATCAACATATTCCGGCTGATATTGTTTTAAAACACGGCATCACCACCATCCGGGATGTGGGCGGGCCGTTGCATAAGCCATACGGCGGCGACGGCAGTTTGCGGGTACTCACGTCCGGGCCGATTATTACCGCGCCTGACGGTTATCCGATTCCAGGTATGGGGGCTGAAAATATCGCCATGGCGGTGAACACCGAACAACAGGCGCGGGAAACCGTCCGCAGCCTTATTGACGGCGGTGCGGTTGTGATTAAGGTCGCGTTGGAAACCGGTGGCGAAGCGGGCGCGCCTTGGGCCTCGGGACATCATCCGGCTGATGCCGGGCATGAAAATTCCCATCGCAAGACTGTCCGCGTAAACAAGACCTGGGCGCTATTGTCGGAAGATATTGTCCGGGCGATAGTCGATGAAGCCCATAAACAGGGTCGAAAGGTAACGGCGCATATCGGCGAGGCAAAAGGCGCAAGGATTGCTATTGACGCAGGCATTGATGAATGGGCGCACGTGCCCTGTGACATTATCCCCGATGCACTACTGAAAAAAGCGGTGGCGCAAAACGTAAAAATAGTCACTACGCTGGATACCTTGTCGAAATGTTCGGGTGTTGTTCACAATGCCCGAGTCCTAGCGGCACTGGGTGGGGAATTTTTATACGGGGCCGAAATTGCACATCCGGATATTCCCTGGGGCATAGATGTGCAGGAGCTTATCATTATGATGCATCTCGCAAATAGGCGAGTTATTGAGGTCTTGCGTAGCGCAACATCAAAATCAGGCGAGTATTTAAATATACCGTTATTAGGTACCTTACAAGCCGGAGCGCCGGCCGATATGATTGCCGTGAAAGGCGATCCTACTCAAGCGCTAAAAATACTGAAATATCCCGATCTGGTGATGTCGGGCGGGAAAATTGTTTTAAACAATTTCGATTAAGGCATAGGGGCATCTTGCAGGCGGGTAATCCAGGCTTGTTTAGCATGCGGGTCAACGTGAAAGGCCAGATTTCCCGACTTATGCAACAAGCCTTCTTCGCCGGATGCGTTAGGATTGAGCTGGCGCTTTTCAATAAAATCCGCCATGCGGCGTACGTTATAAATCAATAATCCCCGATAATGATTTTGAGCGGGATAAATTTGATAACCGACATTACTCTCTTTAAATGCGGGATTGCGCTTTAGCCATTGTTCGATGTTATCGGCATCATCATCGGCCAGTTGCTTTAAAATGGACTGGGAATGCTGATTGATAAGGGTTTTAAAATGGTCAGTTAAGCTATTGGATAATTGATTGCGTTGCAACGTGCGAACATCCTCATCGGTTAAATCAAAGCTCTCGGCGACTAAATAATGCTTGTTGCGTTCGCCATCATTGGCAAATAACGCTATTTTTTCTAGGGCCGTGTGTTGTAACGCGGTAAGAAAAGAATCGGGCGCGCGTATGTGCTTATCGATGGTGACTACCCAAGGCAGCGCCCGGCCGGTTTGTTCAAAGCGTTGTTTGACGCTGCTGACCACGGCGGAACGCGGCAATTCATCTTCGCGTCCTTCAGGCTTGACCAAAAAGGCATCGACTGCGGTAACTTGCGTTTGAAACCCTGCGGCTTTGAATTGCTCGACGATAGCGGCATAGCGCGGTTTGTAAGGAATGCCGGTGCCATCATAAAGAATGTTGAAGCCGTGTGCTTTGGCGTGTTCCGCGACTAAACTACGCAGGCGATTGGCAAACGGTTCGACATAAACATAATCGTCGCTGTGATGGCTGGCGGCAGTCAATATTTGGTATAAATCACTGATTTTGCGGAACTCATCCAATGAGGTAATCACAAAATTATCGCCGCATTGCGCTGCTGCAATTTCTTCTACTGCGGTTTTTCCTGATCCGGCACCGCCCATAGACATGAATAACTTGGGCTGGGGATCGGGCGTTTTACCGGCAAAAATCGCTTGTTTCGCCTGCTCCAGTTTTTCGACGATGATGATCAAGCGCTCATAGGCAATCTCCACCGCCCGCGCTAAGCGTTCATCACCATCGGCGGCAATTATCATTTTGTCTTTTAAACTGTGCTGGCTCACCAGATCAAAAATACTGGCGTTATTACCGATACAGCGGCGCAATAATTCCATCAGTTCGGTGTGCGCGGGTGAGCGCAAGCCGGTCAACAAGTTAATATCCAGACAAAATAAGGGGGCAGCACCGTCTGCCTTGATATTGATACCGTCAATATCGTGTTTGTCCGGTGCGCGCAAGGCTTCGGTGTTAGGTAAATAACCGATCACATTATCCGCCACGCTGCGCGGATAATCCGCTAAATGCCGGCCGGCAAAGAATAGTTCTCTTTGGATGCTGGCGAATGGCACCAAACCGCCATTAACAGAAACCAGACATTCAATGCCATCGGCGGTATTTTGCGATAAAAACGGAATGCCGAAAATAAATTTTTTATTTTCAGGCCATTGACCGTAACCATTGGCTATATTGTTTAGGCTTTGGGTGCGGGTGGGATCAAGCGCATGCTGGAAAGCCAAGGTAACTGCATCGTGCTGGCTTTGGGTCTGATGGAGCGCGATGGCGTCAGTTGACTCCAGGCGTCTGAAATCGATACCTTGCTCGTAGACGCTTTTAAAGGCGGGCAAATTGCCCAATGCGATCATGAAAAAATCCAGGGTTAAACGATTGCCGTAGGAAAACGGACGAACACTGCGCATTTGTTGATAAAACTGTGCCAAACGTTCGGCGATATTTTCGGTACGCATCACAAAACCATTGTTGTCGAAAATGGCGCTGTCGACATTATTGTCATCATTCAATACCAAGCATTCGATAGCTTCGCGAAAGGCTTTGCGTTGGCTTGCATCGGGCATTACGCCCGGCCGATGATTAACGGTAGCCTGTTCTTTCCAATCGTGAAACATTTCACGGTGAATACGGGAAAACAATTCCGTCATATAAGTGACGCGTTTAGCTTGGTCATGTGAAACCGTTTCTTCGACTTCTTTTTTCAGCAGGGATAACAATTTAATCCCTTGGGCGATTGCCAACACGGTACGTAATTTTTTTAATTGCGCATAGCTGGAAAGGTGATGGATTGTTTTATCGCTCATGGCGTTACCTGTGGCAAAATATTTCGGCATGCTAAAAAACCTTAAAAAGCCCTATAGAGGGCTTTTTAATAAACCGATTATGTCGCCAAAGCACTGCTTGGGCAAGGTGTGAGGCCAAGACTTTATGGGCGGTGCTAATGCATGCCCAAGGGGAGCGCGCCGTCCGTGGCGCGATTTGGAGTTTATTTGATGAGAAAATCCCGCATCATGCCCATATCCTCGTGTTCCAGATTGTGGCAGTGGTACATGAACAGGCCTTTAAAATCGTTAAACGGTTTTAAGATCGTGACCTTCTCGCCAGGCATCACCAGAACCGTATCTTGCCAACCGTTTTGTATCAATCCTGAGGCAACCGAGGCGTAATTATCACCCGAACGAGCGTTCACTTCCCGTTTGACGATTTGGAATTGCTCGCCATGCAAATGCATCGGATGCGGCATATTCATCATGCCGTGCATACCGCCGCCGTCAAAACCATTATCGAACTCGATTAATTGCAGACTGTTAACCGGGATAATTTCATCGGGCTGAATGTCGTTCATTTTATAAGAACGGCCATTTAGCAGGGCTGACATGTGCTGCATGGATAAGGCGATGGTTCTGGGATTGTCGGCATTTGCAGCATTCTTGACATGCAGAGCGGCGATCGGGGTTAGAGTCTTGGGCAAGGTATTGTCGCCTTGCTCCTTTTTGGCGATCCGGATTTTTAAAATCGGGTAGTCGGAACCTGAAGGCAAGGTACTGACCGACATCATTCCTCCGCCCATCATGCCACCCATGCCGCCGCCCATCATACCTCGTCCGCGTCCGCCCATCATGCCACCACCCATCATGCCCATGCCGCCATGCGCGGCAACATCAAACTTAAGGCTATGCAAAGTCAGCTCGGTACCTACTGCTCGTCCGCTAAAGTCCATCCATGCATCCACTCTTTCCCCCGGAGCGAGCATCACGTAAGCATGTTGCTCGGGCTTTTCCAGTAAACCGCCGTCAACGCCTATGACGGTGATCGGAGTACCGTCATCCCAGGCGAGTTTATAAATACGGGAATTGGAGCCGTTGACTAGCCGGAGTCGATAAGCGCGTGTTGCTACTGGCAACACAAAATCAGGTCGACCGTTGACCAGGATCTGGTCGCCCTGAAAGCCCTGCATGCGTTGCATCATGTGAGCCGAATAAACCAGCTGGTTTTGACCGTCAAAACTGCGATCCTGAATCACCAGCGGCACATCAAGGTCGCCGCTCGGTAAATTCAGTGCCTGTTCCTGGTCATCGTTGACGATTAACAGGCCCGCCAGGCCGGAATAGACCTGTCTGGCGGTGACGCCGTGGGTATGGGCATGATAAAAATAGGTGCCCGCCCGGTTCAATATCTCGAATTCATAGATATAGGTTTCGCCGCGATTGATCGCATACATCGGATTGCCGTCCATGTTGGCCGGCACATGCAGGCCGTGCCAATGCAGAATCGATTGCGCCGGTAAATTATTATTCAGAATCATTCTGACTTTCTGGCCTTTTTTAAAGCGCAGGGTAGGGGCCAGATAAGTGCCTTCATTATTATCAAGCACGTTGGCAGCGCCTTTGATGACCTTGCCGGTGATTTTCCAGACGTGGGTTTTATTACCACTCAGAATAGGTACATCGGCCGTGTTCATGGTCAGCTCAATTTCAACGTCGGGAAGAAAATCGGCAGACGGCGCGTTGACCCTGACAAATTCGCCGGCCTGAGCCCAACTCGGGTAAGTAGCTGCTCCGGCGATACCGATAGCGGTATATTTTAATAGTTTGCGGCGTTGCAAATCAGTCGTTGTTTTCATCTGGGCTTACCTCGATTTAATTGATATTAGCATATTGTAATGTACTGCTTTTTAACATACTTTACGCAAGGTACGTTAATCAAAATTGCGTGGCTTTCAGGGTGTTGATTAGCCAATGCTGCTGATGTAAGAAAGCCCCATGGGAGCGAATCCTTTTATTAAATTTTAAGGATAAAGGAAGCCGGCTGTTCGATAAATCGGTGTAGATACCTAACAGCCGCATCCAAGGTGTCTTCGATGCGCTTTTTCAAGGGTACTATCGAGCCGCTTGATCTGCGTAAATTTAGATGCCTAATCGACTATCTTTAAAATCTCAATCTGGTATCTTTGTTGCTTTGTCGGCTTTTTCAATTCAGTTAAACAATGAACTGCGTTTGTCGGTTGAATTAAAATAGAAAATACAAATATAGCGCAAGAGACTCAATTGACGGAATTAGAAAAATTTTTCAGCAGTGACGGCGGCTTATCCGAGGTAATCCCAGGCTATCAGCCACGGGCGGCTCAAGTTGAAATGGCCGAGGCAATTGCTCATGCTATCGAAGCCAATCAGCATTTGATCGCCGAAGCCGGAACCGGAACCGGCAAGACTTTTGCCTATTTGGTACCCGCCATTTTATCCGGTAAAAAAGTCATTATTTCGACCGGCACTAAAAATCTTCAGGATCAGCTGTTTAACAAGGATTTGCCGATTATCCGCAAAGCCATCAAAACACCGTTTATTGCTGCGCTGTTAAAAGGTCGCAGCAATTATTTATGTACCTATCGGCTGAAAAGCGCGTTAACGTCTACACTGGGTTTTAGCAAGGAAGATGCCGTGGCCCTGGCAAGAATCCAATCCTGGTCGAAACGCACCCTTAGCGGCGATACCTCGGAAATGTCCGAGGTGGCTGAGACCGATCCGGTCTGGTATCAGGCGACTTCGTCAATGGATAATTGCCTGGGTCAGGATTGCCCGGATTACGCCGACTGTTTTCTGGTCAAGGCCAGAAAAAAAGCGCAGGAAAGCGAAATTCTGGTGGTTAATCATCATCTGCTGTGCGCAGACTGGTCGATACGCGACAGCGGTTTCGGCGAGTTATTGCCCAATGCCGAGGTGGTGATTATCGACGAAGCGCATCAACTGGCCGATACGGCATCCAATTTTTTAGGTATTAGCATCAGCGCCAAACAGCTGAATGATCTGGCGAAAGACGCGTTGATGGAGTATTTTAAAGACGCCACCGATATACCTGCCTTGCGTACCGCCTGTGAAGACCTGGAACATGAGGTTAAAGATTTGAGACTGGCGTTCGGTATCGAGCTTAAACGCGGCGATTGGCAGGATATCGAAAACAATCCGAAAATAGCGGCGAACTTGACTGCGGTTAAAGAACAGCTACAACGTCTGGCCGATCAACTGGAATTGGCTTCGATTAAAACCAAAGGCCTGGACTCGTGTTTTAAACGCGCCGACGAACTGGTGCAACAGTTAAAAATTATTCTCGAAGACAACAGCGGCAAATGGATACGCTGGTACGAAACCTATAAAAACACCTTTACCCTGAGCCGGACGCCGCTGGATATAGCCGCAGAATTCCGCTCCTTTATGCTGCAACATCAGGCGGCTTGGATTTTCACCTCGGCGACCTTAAGCGTGGCCAACAAGTTCGATCATTTTGCCAATAATCTGGGACTTAGCAACGCGACCAGCGAAAGCTGGGGCAGTCCTTTCGATTTTGCCCATCAATCGCTGTTTTATCATCCGAAAGGTTTGCCGCAACCCAATGATCCTGAGTTTATCCCGGCCATCGTCGAGTTTGCTGTGCCGGTGTTACAGGCCAGCAAGGGCAGGGCATTTTTCCTGTTTACCAGTCATCGTGCGCTGAAACAGGCGGCTGAATTGCTGGAGAAAAAAATCGATTTTCCGCTGCTGATTCAGGGCAGTCGTCCCAAAGCCTTGTTGCTGGAGCAGTTTAAAGAAGCGGGCAATGCCGTGTTGCTGGGCACATCGAGTTTTTGGGAAGGTGTCGATGTCAGGGGCGAGGCCTTATCCTGCGTCATTATCGACAAGCTGCCTTTTGCGTCGCCCGGCGACCCGGTGTTAAAAGCGCGATTGGATGCGATGACCCAACAGGGGCGGAACTCGTTTTTCGAATACCAGTTGCCCACCGCCGTGATTGCGTTAAGGCAGGGCATAGGCCGTTTGATCCGCGACGTAACCGACCGGGGAGTATTGATGGTCTGCGATCCTAGATTGTTAAAGAAGTCCTACGGGCAGATATTTTTAGACAGCGTACCGGCGATGAAACGCACCCGCGATATAGAAGAGGTACGGGCATTTTTTCAGGACGAATTGATTGGGAAGTAGAACAGACTTAGGTGTAGCTAAACGGGAGTGCAAGCTTTGCTTGTGCTTGCAGGCGAAGCCTGCACTCCACTGGAATTCGTTAAATTAATTACCCATTAGAGACCGAACAATGAAATTACTGGCAGTAGAAACATCGACCGAAGCCTGCTCGGCAGCGCTGTTTATTGATGGCGAGGTGTTTGAACGTTATGAACTGGCGCCCAAAATACACACCAAGCTGATTTTGCCGATGATTGATTCATTAATGGCGGATGCTGACTTAAAGCCGCAGCATCTTGATGCGCTGGCGTTCAGTCGCGGCCCCGGCTCGTTTACCGGCGTACGTATCGCTACCGGCGTGATCCAGGGCATCGCCTTGGGCGCAGATTTGCCGGTAGTTCCCGTGTCCACCCTGGCGGCTATTGCTCAGGATTTTTTCGATCACAATGAGGATAATGTCGTCTTTGTTGCGATGGATGCACGGATGGGTGAGATTTTCTGGGGCGTTTACCAACGCGATGCACTAGGCTATGCCGAACTGGTAGGCTTTGAGACCGTGACGCCGGCTGACGCGGTTGAATTCCCCGAGCTGACCGGCGTAGGTATCGGTTCAGGCTGGGGTGTTTATCATCAGGAATTAACGACTCGCCTGGCAGGGCTGGTTAGTCACTATAAAGCCGATAGGTTGCCCAGAGCCGGTGCGATTGCCCGTTTAGGCGCGCGAGGTTTAGAGCAGGGCCTAGCCGTTGCCGCCGAACAGGCCATGCCGGTTTATTTACGGGATAAGGTGGCTAAGAAAGAATCTGAGCGGTGATTTGAGTTGAGAGGGGGCGAAAGTTATATAGGTACGCATCACCTGCCATTTTCCAAGCACCATCAAAAATCTTGTAGTGTGTTCTCTTAATGGGGCGCGATAGGCAAACCGCCAATCACCAAAAGTAGACACTTCCGGCCATTGTTCCTGCATCCATGTCGTAGGTAACGCAGAATATCAAAAACAATCGAATACAAAAAACCTTTCCTGGAAAGAACCGGGCAGGAGCCAGGTTCAACGCTTCGATCATGAAAAATTGCCTCGCGAGGAGTCCGCCTTATCGGGTTAGATAAAGCTCTCAGCCATGACCTGGTTTCTGCCATTATTTTTAGCTCGGTACATTGCCTTGTCCGCGCGCTCGATCAAGCTTTCGATCGAGTCGTTTATTTTAAAGCCTGAGACACCGATAGAAAGGGTCACCTTTCCTATCGATTCTTTGCTATTCTTACGTTTTAAAGGATTCTGGGCTAATGAGCTTCTTATTTTTTCGGCGATTTCCATGGCTTTGTTAAACGGTGTATTGGGCATGATGATGGCCATTTCTTCACCACCATAGCGCGCCGCACAATGATGTTCGGCAATATGTTGCTTAATCAGATTAGCGGTATAACGAAGTACACTATCTCCGGCTTGGTGGCCAAAGGTATCATTGACTTGTTTGAAATGGTCAAGGTCCAGAATAAGCAGGCAAAGTTCAAAATTGTTTTGTTTATGAGTTTCAATGTATTCATCAAGTTTTTGATCAAAAGCCCGGCGATTAAAGAGACCTGTCAGGGCATCAGTTTTCGCCGTTTCTCGTGCCTGTACAAGTTCCTGGCGCAGCAACTGCATTTCTTTTTTACTTTCATCCAGTTGTACTTGTAAGGTCTTGCTGGTTTCGGCAAGATCTTGAGTTCCCTCGATGATTTCGGCTAAGACTGCTTTGATTTCAGATAGGCCTTGGTTGTTTTCCAGCTTCTTATTTTGGTTCTGGAAGTGTATTGTTGCCGCACTGGCTTTTTCACCCGTAGTGTCTATGGCTTCGCTTGTTTTATTAATAAGCTGTAACAGGGTGTGATTTATTTTTTCTAGGGAGTTGATCGAGGTATCGCAAATATGTTTTTTAAAGAGTTTAATACTTAATTCAGATGTGAAAACAGTCCGCTTTTTAATTAACTCATCCAATTCGTTGTTTAAGTTAATGTTTCTGCCAATAATATATTCATAGCAAATTGCAAAATTAAGAGGGTCGGTAGCAATTTTATTATTTGACATAAAGGGAAGTATTTGCCGAAGATATTCTGTATTTTGTTCCAGCGTGGCATCGTATTTAGGAAGAAATGTTAAGCTGTCGATTGTCATTATTTAGTGTCAAATAAGATTCATTAAATTAGAATAATTCTAATCGATTATTCGATAACTTCAAGTGAAATGCTGACAAACAGTTTTAGTCGATATCTTGCATTTCTTGATTGGTAAAATGCTTTTTGCTTAGCAAACTGTCTCAGCTGACCGAAGCCCAATGATAATGGTAGCCATGAGAAGACGCATCGGGAGCGTATCAAGCTGGAAGCGGTAGGCGAATGCCGTTAAATAACGTGAGGCATATTTTGCAAAATCAAAAGCATGATATGCCCCAAGATATTAAATTGTCCGGCATCGTCACTGATAATGCTGAAATTAACGGGAAATGCCTTGGGCTAATAGACCTCCCATTAAGACACCTTCAGTGATGATTCTCCGGTGCCGTTTGGCTTTAATTTCATGTTGCTCCATGTACGCCAATGCTCCGGCCTTCAAGACATAAAAATGGCCGCTGCCTTAATATGCAACTGCCATCCGGTGTTTGTATTGACCCAGGCGATAGCAGGTGTTGAAGGTTTTAAGCGCGATGTCCTGAATGATAACCTCCCTGCCTGTATGTATGTGCTCTACCGTACCGACTACAGTTAAGTTTTGCAGCTAGAGTATTTTCCGGTCATAAAGGAGAAAATATGAGCAAACAAGCCCGTGTCGGCTACCCGATATACAGCCTTCTGTCTGCAGAAGTCGAGGGATTCGATGCCCTGGCGGAGCTGGCGCTGGATATGCGCTGGTCGTGGAGTCATGCCACCGACCAAGTATGGCAACAACTTGATCCCGAGTTATGGGAGCTTACGCAGAATCCCTGGGTGGTTCTACAGACGGTGTCTCGCGACCAGATAGAGCGCGTGTTGGCCGATCCGGTTTTTCTCAAGGTCGTTGATGATCTGGTGCAGACCAGGCGGCAAGCTATGGAAACGCCCGCCTGGTTTCAGCAACATTATCCGCAGGCTCCGTTAACCTGTGTTGCGTATTTCAGCATGGAATTCATGTTGAGCGAAGCGCTGCCCATTTATTCAGGCGGTCTCGGCAATGTAGCCGGCGATCAGCTTAAAGCAGCCAGCGATCTTGGCGTGCCGGTGGTCGGCGTGGGACTGCTCTACCAACAAGGCTATTTTCGCCAAGTGATCGACAAGAACGGAGCACAACAGGCCCTGTTCCCTTATAACGACCCCGGACAGTTGCCGATAACGCCATTGCGCCAAGCCGACGGCGAGTGGTTGCGTCTGGAAATAGCCTTGCCCGGTTACTCGGTCTGGCTGCGCGTTTGGCAAGTCCAGGTCGGCAGAGTAAAGCTTTACCTGTTGGACAGCAATGACGCGGCAAACTTCCCTGCTCATCGAGGAATTACCAGCGAGCTGTACGGCGGCGGGCCGGAGCTGCGTATCAAGCAGGAACTGTTGCTTGGTATTGGCGGCTGGCGACTGCTGGAGGCGCTGGATATTCATCCCGAAGTCTGTCACCTGAATGAAGGCCATGCCGCCTTCGCGGTATTGGAACGCGCCCGCAGTTTTATGAAAGAGACCGCGCTGTCCTTTCATGACGCACTGGCCGTCACCCGGGCCGGAAACCTGTTCACCACCCACACGGCAGTGGCCGCCGGGTTCGACCGTTTCGCTCCGGCTCTTATCGAACAATACCTCGGCGGTTATGCCAAGGATCTCGGGCTGACACTCCACGATTTGCTGGCCTTAGGCCGCCAGAACCCGGACGACGCGTCGGAAAAATTCAATATGGCCTATCTCGCAATCCGCGGCAGCGGGGCGGTAAATGGCGTAAGTCGCTTGCATGGCAAAGTTAGTCGCCACCTGTTTGCGCCTCTTTTTCCTCACTGGCCGGTGAACGAAGTGCCCGTCGGACACGTAACCAACGGCGTGCATATGCCGACCTGGGACTCGGCTCCGGCCGACGATCTGTGGACGGAAGCCTGTGGCAAAGAGCGTTGGCTAAGGCCGACGGAAACTATGGATCAAGACATCCGTCGTATTTCCGACATCAGGCTCTGGCAATTTCGTGCCGACGCCGGAAAGTCTTTGGTTGAATACGCCCGCGAGCGCTTTTCCCGGCAACTGGCCGCCTCCGGCGCTTCTGCCGAGGCGGTGGAAGAGGCGAAACATCTGTTTAATCCTACCGCATTGACCCTGGGTTTTGCGCGCCGCTTCGCGGCCTACAAAAGACCGAACCTGCTGTTGCACGACCCGGAGCGGCTGCTTCGTCTGTTATCCAATGCCGAGCGACCGGTACAACTCATCCTTGCAGGCAAGGCTCATCCGGCAGACGTGGAGGGACAGGCGCTGATCCAGCAATGGACTCATTTCATCCGGCGCCCCGAGGTGCGCCCTCATATCATTTTCCTCAGTGACTACGACATGCATTTAACCGAGCGCTTGGTGCAAGGCGTGGATGTCTGGATCAACACGCCCAGGCGGCCCTGGGAAGCGTGCGGAACCAGCGGCATGAAGGTGCTGGTCAATGGCGGCATCAATCTGTCGGAATTGGACGGCTGGTGGGCGGAAGCCTACACGCCTGAGGTGGGATGGGCGTTGGGGGACGGCCAGGAACACGACCACGATCCTGCCTGGGATGCGGTCGAAGCCGACGCGCTCTACGACCTGCTTGAACACGAGGTGATCCCCGCATTTTACACCGTCGATGAACAGGGTATTCCCACGGGTTGGGTGGCGCGGATGAGAGAAAGCATGGCGCAATTGACCCCGCGTTTCTCCGACAACCGCACCGTGCGCGAATACACCGAGCAACATTACCTCCCGGCTGCGGCCGCCTATCAATTGCGCATTGCCAATAAAGGCGCAATCGGCAGGCAAATAGTCGAATGGCAGCGGAGTCTGGAACAGAAATGGGCCGCGCTACACTTCGTAGCAGTCAAGGTAGAGACTGACGGCGAGCAACACTTATTTGAAGTTCAAGTGTATCTCAATGACCTTAATCCAGAGTCAGTGCGGATTGAACTTTATGCTGATGGCGTTGGCGATAGCGCAGCGGAGCGAGTAGATATGAAGCGCGTACGAGAACCGGACGATGCGCAGCACAGCTACGTTTACAGCGCGGCAGTGTCAGCAACCCGCCCCGCAAACGATTATACGGCGCGAATCATACCGCACTGCGACGGTGTTGCTATCCCATTGGAAATCTCGCATATCTTGTGGCAGCGATGATCCATTCGCCGGAAGGGTGGGACAATGACCGGCAGCCTGTGGTCATGCTGCTGGTCGTCGTTATCATCAAGCCGTACAAAAAATAACTCAGCGCCCGGCGCTGTAACGTAAGTCAATTGTTAACCCCAAGAGGTCATCTATGCTAGTCAAATTATCTACCGACAAAACCGTAACTGAGGCTGCGAGTGCCTTGCAAGACGCAGTACAGGCCAATCACTTTGGCGTGATGCAGGTGCATAACCTCACAGAAACCATGAACAAAAAGGGCGTGGAATTCAACCGCGAATGCCTTATTTTTGAAGTGTGTCAGCCGCAACAAGCCAAGAAAGTGCTTGAGCAAGACATGAGTGTCTCCACTGCCCTACCCTGCCGTATCAGCATTTACGAAGAAGAAGGTAAAACCGTTCTGGCGACATTGAAGCCAACCACGCTTCTGGCAATGTTCAACGTGCCGCAACTGGAAGTGGTGGCGCGAGATGTGGAAAACACCATTGTCAAAATCATGAAGGAGGCGGCATCAAACTGATTGATCACATTGGTCGCTAATGGGTGAAACCAATTTCTCAAATACGACTGTAAGTCGGACTGACAACAGTGTACAAAATCAAACTCAAAAAACCAGGAGTACTACCATGTTCAACAAAGCTAAAACACTAAAAGGGTACAAATTGCACAGCCTCGACGGGGAAATAGGGAAAGTGGAAGAATTCTACTTCGATGACCAGCACTGGGCGATTCGCTATTTGGTCGCCGATACAGGCAACTGGCTTACCGGCAGACTGGTGTTGATCTCCCCGTATGCGCTGGTCGCGGTGAATAAAGAAGAGCAATTCATCACCATCAATTTGACTAAAAAGCAGATTGAGGACAGTCCATCCTTGGACAGTGACAAGCCAGTCTCGAAACAATTCGAGGAGCACTACTACGGGTATTATGGATGGCCGATGTATTGGATCGGCCCATACATGTGGGGATCTTATCCATCTTATCCCTACATTGTACGTGACCCTGAAACATGGAAAAAACCAAGCCAAGAGGGGAAAGAGTGGGATCCCAATTTGCGCAGTACTCACGATGTGATGGGGCATCACATTCAAGCCACAGACGGCGATATTGGTCATGTTGAGGATTTTATCATCGATGATGAGACCTGGGCGATTCGTTATCTAATCATCAATACGCAAAACTGGTGGCCGGGAAAAAAGGTTCTGATTTCACCTCAATGGATCGAGAGTATTGATTGGCTCGATTCGACAGTTTTCATTAATCTCACTTGTGAGGCCATCAAGCAGTCACCGGAATATACGGAGGAATCTCTGCTAACCAGAGATTATGAGACCGGACTGCATCAACATTACGATCGCCAAGGATACTGGATCGATGAATCGGCTGCCAAGAAGCATTCTCGTTAAAGCAAACATAAGAAAGGGCTTTCTTAGATGCGTGTCTTGCTAGACTGCAAAATGCGGCTGAAGCAGTCGTACTGTTTTGCCACCCGATCAAAAGGATCGGCTCCTTCGCCGCTGCGCTCGGCGGCGTGGACACGCTCGTCTTTTCAGCAGGCATCTGTAGAGAAGCCGAGCTTTCTCGACATTGAATTTAATGAATTGCGTACTGCCGACACTGCGGAAGTGATTTCCCCGGATGCCGGCCAGTTCACAGTTCGCGTCATTCGAACGAACGAAGAACTGATGATTGCGCGTTCAGTGTGGCGCTTAAACAGAACAGTACTCGAAAGTGCGGAGCTGGTGATTGGAGGTACGGCTACATGACCACGGCACCCGCCATCGCCGAACAACCAAAAGGCAAAGCCTGGCACAGCCAGTCTGCCCAGGAAGTGTTGGCACAACTCGGTTCCTCAGAGGCCGGACTTTCGCTGACGGAAGCAACACAACGCCTTGCCGCTGATGGCCCGAACGAGCTGAAAGAAGGCAAACGCATCACCCCACTACAGATTTTTCTTGGCCAGTTCAAGAGCCTGATCATCTGGATTCTGATCGCGGCCGGTGTCATCTCCGGCGTGCTGGGAGAAGTGGTGGATGCTATCGCCATCCTTGCCATCGTCGTCCTCAACGCCGTCATCGGCTTCTACCAGGAGTTCAACGCGGAGAAGTCCATCGCGGCGCTCAAGAAAATGACTGCGCCGCAGGCCAAGGTGCGACGGGACGGGCAAGTCACTTCGATTCCTGCCTCGGGAATCGTCGTCGGTGACATCCTCGCGCTGGAGGCCGGTGACCTGATTGCCGCCGATGCACGGCTTCTGGAAGCCGCCTCGCTCAAGTGCATCGAAGCGACGCTGACCGGCGAATCGGTAGCGGAGAACAAGCAGCCTGCGACTTTAGATCAAGGCGATGTCCCGCTTGCCGACCGCGAGAACATGGTATTCATGGGCACCAGCGTTGCGGCAGGAACGGGACAAGCCGTCGTTGTGGCCACGGCGATGAAGACCGAGTTGGGCCGCATCGCCGGTCTGATTGAAGAGGCCGGTGCGGAGGAACGCACTCCGCTGGAAAAAAAGCTTGAGTCCTTCGGGCAGGTATTGGTCTGGGCGGCGCTGGGCATCGTCGCGCTGCTGTTCGGATTGGGGTTGCTGCGCGGCACGGATTTGTTCGAGTTATTCATGACCTCGGTGAGCCTCGCCGTGGCCGCCGTGCCGGAAGGACTACCGGCCGTCGTCACGGTGGCGCTGTCGCTTGGCGTATTGCGCATGTCCCGCCGCCATTCACTGGCGCGCAAGCTGGCCGCAGTCGAAACGCTCGGTTCGACCACGGTTATCTGTACGGACAAGACCGGCACCTTGACGATGGGCGAAATGACCGTGCGCGCGCTCTACGTCGCAGACCAAAGTTACGAAATCACAGGCATTGGCTACGGGCCGGACGGCGAAGTGCGCTTCGAGGGCAAGAAGACCCAAGCGCAGCACGCGCCACCGTTGCTCGAACTCGCGACCGTCATTCTCGGCTGCAACAACGCCCATTTGGTTCAGGAACAAGGGACCTGGAAAGTGATTGGCGATCCCACCGAAGGCGCATTATTGGCGGCCGGAGCCAAAGCCGGCGGCGACCACGAGCGCATCGAGCGGGAACTGCCGAAACAGCAAGAGATACCTTTCGATTCTGATCGAAAACTCAGCACGATGATACGCAAGATGCCGGATGGCAAATTGCGTGCCTTCATCAACGGGGCACCCGATGTGTTGTTGGAGCGCTGCACAAACCTCTACACCAGCGCCGGAATCCGTCCCATGACGGCCGATGATCGTCAGACCATCGTGGCGCAAAATACCGCGATGGCGCAGCAAGCCCTGCGCGTGCTCGGTTCGGCTTGGCGCGACTTGGACAATGCAGCGCCCACCGACTTAACGGCAGACGCCGTGGAGCATGATCTCGTATTCGTGGGGTTATCGGGCATGGTTGATCCGCCGCGTCAGGAAGCCAAAGATGCCGTTGAGAAATGTCGCGCCGCCGGCATCCGCGTGGTGATGATTACCGGTGACCATCCGCACACCGCGACGGCCATTGCGCGGGAAATCGGTATCGCTGCAAACGACGACATGGCTATCGCGGGCGTCGAGTTGGACAAGATGTCTGACGACGAACTCCGGCAACGCGTGCCCAAAATAGCCGTATACGCCCGCGTCACCGCCGAGCACAAACTGCGCATTATCCGCGCCTGGAAAGCCAATGATGCGGTGGTCGCGATGACCGGCGACGGCGTCAACGACGCTCCGGCCATCAAGGGCGCCGACATCGGCATCGCCATGGGTAAAGCCGGTACGGAAGTCACCAAGCAAGCGGCGGACATGATCATCACCGATGACAATTTTGTCTCCATCGTCGCCGCCGTCGAAGAGGGGCGCGGCATCTACGACAATATCCGCAAGACGCTCCAATACCTGCTGGCGGGCAACACCGGGGAATTGCTGTTGATGACCGTCTGCGTGGTCGTGGGTCTACCGACGCCGCTGCTGCCCATTCATCTGCTCTGGATCAATCTCGTGACCGACGGTCTGCCCGCGCTTTGCCTGGCTACCGACCCCATCGATCCCGAGGTGATGCAGCGCCAACCGCGTCCCCGCTCTGAGCCTATTACCAACCCCAGCTTTCTTTACACCATGGCCTTCACCGGTTTGCTCACTGCGGCCGTGTCATTCGCGGTTTACTTTTATGTCTTGAACACGGAAACTACTGAAATGGCGCGCACCTATGCCTTTGCCGTGCTGGTGTTTGCCGAGCTGTTGCGGTCATTCGGCGCGCGCAGCAAAACCAAGCCGGTCTGGCGTATCTCCCTGTTCACGAATATCAATCTGATGCTCGTGGTTGCCGTTTCTTTCGGCCTCCAGGTGTGGAGCCAACATAACGCAACGCTGGGCCGCTTCCTGAAAACGACATACCTGCCGTTCAGCGATTGTTTCGTGCTTGTTGCTTTGGCTGCTATCCCGCTGCTGGTTCTGGAAGTGGTGAAGGTGGCGCGGCCCACACCGCGGCAAGAAAAGCCGGCGCCGGTAGAACCTGCCAACCGGGCTTGGGCCATACTCTGTCTTGCCGTGAAAAAGTTTTCGCAGATGAACGGGGCGGAGTCTGCGGCGGCGTTCGCGCACTACGCGTTTTTCTCGCTGTTTCCTTTGATTGTCCTCATCGTCACTATTGCCTCAGCCTTTATTGACCGTAACCGGGCTGGAATAGAAGTCATTGCTTACGTTGAAACCTACGTCCCGATTACTGGTGAAATGCAGCGTTACATTTTCGACACCATCAACGATGTGATCAAAGCGCGCGGACAAGCGGGTACCGTTGCATTTCTCTTGCTCATTTGGGCAGCCATGGGTTTTTTCGCCACACTGGTCCGCGCCGCCAACCGGGCATGGGGCATTGAGGTCTCCAACTGGTGGCGGCTGCCGTTCAAAAGCCTCGGTTTTCTCATCATCATGATCAGCTCGGTCCTGTTGGCCGTCGCGGTGCCGGTGCTGGCGAAAATGGCGAAGGATTGGCTTTTCCCGGTGCATGATTTCAGTTCCTGGGTCTACGCCCTGGGGAGCTTTTTTATCCCTTTGTTGGTGGTGTTCCTCGGTCTGAGTCTGTTTTACAGGCTGGCTCCGCGGCGGCCCACACGGTTTGCTGAAGTCTGGTTCGCTGCCTTGTGCACCACGGCGCTCTTGCAGGCGACCGAAAGTCTATTAGTGATCTGCCTCGAGAACTTCGCCACGTTAAACGCGATTTATGGGGCATTCGGCGGGATCATGGCATTACTGCTGTGGATTTACCTTTCCGGGTGCATTTTCATCTTCGGCGCCTGCCTGTGCGCCGCTCAGGCCGAAGGGCGCTCAGCGCCGGCGGAAACAATCATGCCGTACTCAACACCAGGAATTAAACCATGAATACCAAGACTCTTTCCCCGGAATTACTCCACAAGATGGACGCTTACTGGCGCGCCGCCAACTATCTGTCGGTCGGCCAGATTTATCTCTACAGCAATCCGCTGTTGAAGAAGCCGCTCAAGCTGGCGCACATCAAGCCGCGCCTGCTCGGTCACTGGGGTACGACGCCGGGGCTAAACTTTATCTACGTCCACCTGAACCGCGTTATCAAGAAACACGATCTGAATGTAATTTACATCACCGGGCCGGGGCATGGCGGGCCGGGACTGGTGGCGAACGCCTATCTGGAAGGGACTTACAGCGAGGTCTATCCCAGCATCGCGCAAGACGAAGTCGGGATGAAGCGGCTGTTCAAACAATTCTCCTTCCCCGGCGGCATTCCTAGTCACGTCGCACCGGAGACGCCGGGCTCGATCCACGAGGGCGGTGAGCTGGGTTATTCGCTGTCGCATGCTTTCGGAGCCGCGTTCGACAATCCCGACCTGATCGTTGCCTGCGTCGTCGGCGATGGTGAAGCAGAGACCGGACCGCTGGCCACCGCATGGCATTCGAACAAATTTCTCAATCCGGTCCACGACGGTGCCGTGTTGCCTATCCTGCATTTGAACGGCTACAAAATTGCCGGTCCTACGGTTTTGGCGCGCATTCCGCATGATGAACTGGAAGCCTTGATTCGCGGCTATGGATACACGCCGTATTTCGTCGAAGGCGACGATCCGATGGCGATGCACCAGCTCATGGCGGCCACGCTGGACACAGTGATCGCCGAGATCCTGCGCATCCAAACCGACGCCCGCGCCAATGGCTTCAAGACGCGTCCGTGCTGGCCTATGATCATCTTGCGCTCACCGAAGGGCTGGACCGGCCCGAAGCTAGTCGATGACAAGCCCAGCGAAGGCACATTCCGTTCGCATCAGGTGCCGATGGACGACATGAGTCATCCGGGGCACGTAAAGATTCTGGAACAGTGGTTGCAAAGCTATCATCCGGAAGAATTATTCGACAAGACCGGCAAGCTGGTTGCCGAACTTGCTGAATTGGCGCCGACAGGCGAACGACGCATGAGCGCCAATCCTCACGCCAACGGCGGTTTTTTGTTACATGAGCTGGACCTGCCTGATTTTCGCGACTACGCGGTAAAGGTGCAAAAACCCGGCGCCGCAGAAGCCGAAGCCACCCAAGTGCAGGGTGAATTTATCCGCGATGTGATCAAACTGAACCCCGAAAACTTCCGTATCTTTAGTCCGGACGAAACGACTTCGAACCGCTGGGGAGCTGTGTTCGAAGTGACCAACCGTTGTTCGACCGCGGAAATTGTTCCCGGCGACGATCACGTCGCAGCCGATGGCCGGGTAATGGAGATATTGAGCGAACATCAGTGCGAAGGCTGGCTCGAAGGCTATCTGCTCACCGGCCGCCACGGGTTCTTCTCCTGCTACGAAGCGTTCATTCATATCATCGATTCGATGTTCAACCAGCATGCCAAATGGCTCAAGGTCTCGAATCAGATTCCCTGGCGTCGGCCGATTGCGTCCTTGAACTATCTGCTCTCGTCGCACGTCTGGCGGCAGGATCACAACGGTTTCAGTCATCAGGACCCCGGCTTCATGGACCATGTCGTGAACAAAAAGGCGGAAGTCATTCGCATCTACCTGCCGCCCGACGCGAACACGCTGCTCTCGGTAACGGATCATTGCCTGCGCAGCCGCAACTACGTCAACGTCGTCATCGCCGGCAAACAACCGTCGCCGCAGTGGCTCGACATGGATGAGGCCATTAAACATTGCACCGCCGGCCTTGGCATTTGGCCGTGGGCCAGCAACGATCAGGATGGCGAGCCGGATGTCGTGATGGCCTGTTGCGGCGATGTGCCGACGCTGGAAACCCTGGCTGCCGTCGAGTTGTTGCGCGAGCATTTTCCCGAACTGAAAGTCCGGGTGATCAACGTGGTTGATTTGATGAAACTCCAGCACCCGAGCGAACACCCGCACGGCCTGAGCGACGAAGACTTCGACGTTCTCTTCACCAAAGATAAGCCTATCATTTTCGCCTTTCACGGTTATCCATTGCTCATCCATCGTCTGACCTATCGCCGCAGCAACCACCCGAACCTGCATGTACGCGGTTTCAAAGAAGAAGGCACCACCACAACGCCCTTCGATATGACGGTATTAAACAACCTGGACCGGTTCCACTTGTTTGGCGATGCGATTGACCATCTCCCGCAACTGGGAGCGCACGCCGCCTACGCCAAGCAAGCCATGCAAGACAAGCTCATCGAGCATAAGCAATACATCGACAAGCACGGCGAGGACATGCCGGAAATTCGTAGCTGGAACTGGAAAGGATGATACTGTGAGGGTGCCACGATTGATTGAGACGGAATACCTTGAGCTTTTCAAGAGGAATATCATCGGCGAGTTGGGTTATCGTACCGGGAAGCGCAGGTTCTGAGCTGCCCGCAAGTCGATGGCCTGCTCGATAATCTGGGCGAGTTGGCCGAATGGAGGCTGGGATGGACGAGACTGTTTGTCACCTACCGTCATTTAGCTATAATTATTTTCACAATAGGAAAACACTCACTATGCAAATTCAAATCAATACCGACCGCAACATTGAAGGTCATGAGGCACAGACAGCTTACTTTAGTGGCGTCGTAAAAAATGCCCTGAGCCGGATTAGTGAGCATATCACGCGAGTGGAGGTCCACCTGAGCGATGAGAACAGCGACAAGAAGAACGGCAATGACGACATGCGTTGCATGCTCGAAGCCCGTCTCGAAGGCCGTCAGCCTATCGCAGTCACTCACCATGCTCAGACCCTGGACCAAGCCGTTGATGGCGCTGCTGATAAGTTGAGCAGTTTGATTGAAAGTACCCTCGGGCGGCTGCGCGATCAAAAGGGTCACAAAGACTGATTCATCTCCGTCAGGGCCGAAACTCGCGGAGGTGTGAAACTCGACACCGCCGCAATCGGTGTGCGCGGTGGGTGACCGTGGAACTGGGCTGGGATGTCTGTTTCCGAGGCGCCGATGCAACCGCATCCGTGTCATAAGTGAGGGGCCAAAATTTTTTTAACCAAGTGAAAAAACTATTTACCACGAAGGACACGAAGATCACTAAGAAAAAATAATGACCTTCGTGTTCTCCGTGGGGGTGCTGATCCGTAACAATGTCCATTGTTGATCCCTTATCCAGCTTATAACTTGTTTTTTATTACCATGAAGGACATGAAGATAATGAAGAAAAGAAAATTTGTCGAATAAGGATTTCCAATTGACTTTACTGTAAAGCGATTAACAATACTTTCACCCACATTAAAAGTGTAACTGATTGATTTTTATAAATACAAAAGTTATGTTTTATAAAATCATCTCTATAGAAAACGCAGGAAGTCTATACAGTAAATTCTTCAAGCACTTCATGCTCTTCATGGTAAAAACAAATGACATTCCCTGAAATCAACACTCCTTCGTGGTGAACAAAAATGTTAAAAAACTTTTGAACGGCTACTTAAAAAGGTATGAAGATGAAAATCAATATCAAAGATTTCCGGGTGCAGGAAGACGAAAAGATCAAGCTCGAAAAACGGCCGACACTCGTAGAGCCTGTTTACAAGTCGAAGAAGAAATACTACAAACTTCTCAAAGAACAAGTGGAGGAACTGAGCTCGTTGCAACGTCTTCAGTATGCGTCCAACCGTTATGCGGTGCTGCTGATTTTTCAGGCGATGGACACCGCCGGAAAGGACGGCGCCATCCGGTACGTCATGTCCGGTGTCAATCCACAAGGCTGTCAGGTGTTCAGCTTTAAACATCCCAGCGCTACAGAACTGGATCACGATTTTTTGTGGCGTACCTCCCAGTGTTTACCGGAACGTGGTCGGATCGGCATCTTTAACCGATCCTATTATGAGGAGGTGTTGATCGTTCGTGTGCATCCTGAAATCTTGCGCAGCCAAGGGCTGCCGGACGAACTGCTCGGCGAGAAAACCATATGGCAGGAGCGCTATCGTTCTATCGTAGACTTAGAAAACCATCTCTATCGTAACGGCACACGGATCATCAAGTTTTTTCTTCATCTTTCGGAAGAAGAGCAGCGGAAGCGCTTTCTGAAGCGCATTGATGAGCCGGAAAAAAACTGGAAATTCAGTTTTGCCGATATTGAAGAGCGGAAATTCTGGCATCAGTACATGCAAGCCTATGAGGCGTGCCTAAGCGCAACGAGTACGACAAATGCACCTTGGTATGTAGTACCTGCCGACGATAAAAAGAACGCTCGACTGATCATTTCTCAGATTATTCTCGATACTTTTAAGGGGCTCAAAATGCACTATCCAGAAGCCGGCGCAAAGCGTCAGCAGGAATTGCTTTTGATCCGCCGCAGGCTAACGAAGGAGGGGTAAAGTAACAACCGAACGACAACAGCATCAAAATCATAACGGAAGGGTACCGAGAGTGAAAACGAAACTACAACATTGGTGGCAGGAAATGCGCTTGAGCTTCTGGTTCGTACCCGCAGTGATTGTTCTGAGCGCTGTGGCGCTTGCCACTGTATTGATCGCAGTGGATGCGAACGTCGATCTGCATAGTGTCGAAAGATGGCCGCTGTTCTTCGGTGCCGGTGCGGTCGGAGCTCGCGGCTTGCTTACAACCGTTGCCAGTTCGATGATCACGGTGGCCGGGGTGGTATTTTCCATTACCATCGTTGCGCTCGCACTGACATCCAGTCAGTACACGTCGCGGGTTCTTCGGAACTTTATGCGCGACCCTATCAACCAGGTGGTGCTCGGCGTGTTCGTCGGTATCTTCGCGTATTGCCTGGTGGTGCTCCGGACTATCCGGAGCGGTGATGAAGGAACATTCGTCCCTTCGCTGGCGGTGCTGGTCGGTTTGATCCTCGCTGTCGTCGGAATTGCCTTTCTAATTTACTTCATTCACCACATCTCGATGTCTATTCAGGCATCGAGCATTCTTGCGGCCGCCGCCCAGGATACCATCAAAGCTGTAGATCATTTATTTCCTAATGCGTTGAGTAAAAACGCCGACGAAGAGGCGGACGGACACTGGGCAATATTTCTCGCGGAGCATACCTGGACTGCGATCCCGGCACAGAAGACCGGTTACATTGAAAATGTCGGTCTTGATGCGCTTCTGACTCTGGCACGGGAACGCGGAATAATCCTGCGCATGGAACGCGGCATCGGCGAGTTCGTCGTCGAGGACTCTCCGCTGATCTCCGCGGCTGGTCCGGGCGAACTGGACGAGCAGATGACAGCCGAGCTGAACGCGCTCTACGTCATCAGCCGACAGCGTCTCGTGGAACAGGATGTTGCCTTCGGCATTCGGCAAATCGTGGATGTTGCCCTGAAGGCACTGTCGCCCGGTATCAACGATACGACGACTGCGGTCATGTGCGTGGACTACCTGACGGCGATCCTTGTCCGGCTCTCGGTTCGCCGGATTGTGACCTCATTGCGCCTGGATCAGGGAGAGCTGCGCGTGATTGCCAGAGGCCCGAGCTTCAAAAGCCTGTTGGCCGAAGCTTTTGACCAAATACGGCAGAATGCCGAAGCTAATGTTGCGGTTCTGACGCGCCTGCTTCAAGCACTGGAAACCATCGCCGGACAGGCCACCAACACCCGACGAAGGCGAGCCTTGAGTCAACAGGCGGATTTGATTGCCTCTGCGGCCCGGCGCACCATCAGCACCATCAGCACACCACATGATATGGCCGACATCGATATCTCCTTGGCGCGACTCTCTCATATTCTGGGAGACCATTTTCAGGAGCACGTGTCAAGGATGAATGGAACAGAATTAAGTCAGTGTTCAAAAGTTTTTTACCGTGTTTTTAAATTCAGTTGATTACTCAATATAGGCGCACTGGGAGTGCAAGCTTCGCTTGCCAAAGCAAGCGAAGCTTGCACTCCAGCGATAATATTATGTTGATTGCTAATCAACATTGAAACTGTTGTAATTTTTTCGCAATCGATTCGTAGCGGCTTTAGCTGCTCCTCAATTGTTTAGGAGACTGAAATGAATCCCGATAAAAATACGGATAGGGCGCAGCAGACAGTGTTACAGCAAGCCGGAATTTGCCTTAATGATGTGCTCGCGCTCGCGCGCGGCTTGCCACCCCTGTCAGTGGCGGTGGTCGAGGCCGAGGAACGCTTTGTTCTGGAAAGCGTGGTTGAGGCGACGCGAGAAGGCATCATCGAACCGATACTCATCGGCAATATAGAGCGTATATCCGAAGTCGCAGCCGATCTGCCGGAGGTGATGGCTATGCCGATGCTAAGCCCGGAGCCGCATGAGACCGTCGCAGACTGCGGCGTACGGCTGGTGCTGGAAGGGCGAGCGCAGACCCTGATGAAAGGCTGGCTGCATACCGATGAACTGATGCATGCCGTACTCAAACGCCTGCGCACCGATCGGCGCATGAGTCACGTCTTTGTGGCCGAGTTAGCCACCTACCCGAAACTGCTGTTGATTACCGATGCGGCGATCAACATTTCGCCCGATCTGACCGTCAAGGCCGCGATCGTTAATAATGCGGTCTGGCTCGCCAGGCTGCTGGGGATTGAACGACCCAAGGTCGCGGCGCTGTCGGCCATCGAGCTGGTCAAGCAAACCATCCCCTCCAGTCTCGATGCGGCCTGTCTGAGCAAGATGGCCGAGCGCGGCCAGATCCTTCATGCCATCGTCGACGGGCCACTCGCCTTCGATAATGCCATTTCGCGCGAAGCGGCAGAGATGAAAGGTATCGTCAGTCAAGTGGCCGGGGACGTGGACATCTTATTGGTGCCTGACCTGGATGCCGGCAACATCCTGGCCAAAAACCTCGAATATCTTTCCCACGCGACACTTGCCGGTATCGTGTTGGGCGCTAGGGTGCCGATTATTCTCAGTTCGCGCTCCGATCCGCCGCGTGCACGGCTAGTGTCGGCGGCGCTGGCGAATCTGGTTTGGCACCGTAGCGTAAAAGTAAAAACAACGGCTAAACAAACCTCATTAAATAATGAGACGGATATTGCAGATTGAAATGACTGAAATACAACAAACTTTTTATTTTCTGAGCGTATCCTTAGCCATTGGCCTGCTGATTGGCGTCGAGCGCGGCTGGAAAGAACGTGAGGCAGAGGAAGGTCATCGTATTGCCGGTGTGCGTACCTATGGCCTGATCGGCTTGATGGGTGGGTGTGCTGCACTGCTTGCCGGACATATCGGGGCATTAATCTTTGGTTTGGCATTCGCCGGACTCGCTGCTGCGTTAACCACGGCTTACGTCGTCAATCTACGCTACGTAGGCAAGGATGTGGGTATTACCAGTCTGGTGTCTGGTCTTTTGGTGTTCGTGTTGGGGGCTTTGGCGGCTATAGGTGAAGTCACTATCTCAGCTGCATTCGCGGTGGTGACGACATTGCTGCTGGGCTACAAGCCGTTGTTACACCGCTGGGTAAATACGCTGGAAGCCGAGGAACTGCGTGCCGGTATCAGGTTGCTGCTCATTTCGGTGGTGTTGTTACCGCTTCTTCCGAATCGGGGTTATGGCCCTTGGCAGGCATTGAACCCTTATGTCATCTGGTGGATGGTGGTGCTGATCGCGGCAATTTCGTTCGTCGGTTATTTCGCCATCAAGATCGGTGGCACTACCCGGGGAGCCATCTTCACCGGCTTATTCGGCGGTTTGGCTTCTTCTACCGCCCTTACTCTGCATTTCTCGCGCATGACGCGTCAAGATGCCGCGCTAACTCCGATGCTGTCCACGGGGATTTTGCTTGCTTGCGGGACGATGTTTCCGCGTATGTTGTTAGTCGCGAGCTTACTCAATAATGGCTTGTTTCAGCCGATGCTGGTGCCGGTAGCGGTGATGATGCTCTTTCTCTACTTGCCTGCTCTATGGTATTCAAGAATGTCGACGCACAAAAAATCCGATACGGCTTTCTCTTTCGATAACCCCTTGGAACTTAAAACCGCGCTTGGCTTCGGCTTGCTGCTGGCACTGGTGATGCTGTTAGGTAAAATGCTGCGAAACTGGTTCGGAAATGTGGGGATGCTGGCACTTGCCGCCGCCTCGGGAGTAGCGGACGTAGACGCTATTAGCCTGTTGCTTGCGCGTATGAGCCAGACTGATTTGGCTGTGGGTGATGCGGTGATGGGTATTGTGATTGCTGCTGCTGTTAATAACCTTGTTAAAGGAGGAATATCAACTGTTATCGGGGGGAAGGCCATGGGTCTTCGTGTTGGTTTGCCGCTGTTGGCGAGTACCGCCGGTGGACTGGTATCAGCCTGGTTATGGGTAGAATGAATAGGTGTTGTGTCAATAATCGATGGGTTCTTCAGGTCGCCATGTCTGTGTAAGTGTGCTCCGTGGGTGAACGGAAATGCGAAAAGATTTTTTAACGACTACTTAGCAGCAACGCTATGCTCTTATGTGCTTTACCGCACTGACTACGGCCGGTTTTGCAGTTAAAGTGTTTTCAGGGTTTTTGACGTGTATTCGGCTCTAACCTGTAATCGGAATGACGTCCGTCCTGAACCTGTAGAAGGATAAAAAACGTTTTTTCAGTCTAACCTACCGCGACAGGCACTTAATGAGGTCTATTGATGAAATACTGTATTAAATGTGTTCCGCATTTTTTGGCCCTGACGTTAATGATTGCCGCAGACTGCACATCGACACAAAAGCACGAGGGAGCCTAAGAGTAGGTGAAGACAGCGTCATCATCACTAACATTAAGTCGGCGTTATTCTAATGAGCCCAACCTGAGATTCGGTAAGATCAATATTTAAACCTTCAAAGGCGTGGTTCAATAATTAAACGGATTTTTGAATTCATAGGCTGACATAAACAGCAGTTGGCATTGCACGTAGCGTCAAGGGCGTGAATGACATGCACCTTAAATAAGCGAGGAAATCATTATGGACATTACAGACAAAGCAGTTAATTTAGCACATGAAACTTTTGACAAGGTCGCCAGTACGACCAATCGAGCCGCCGAAGTGCTTGGCGAAAAAGGAGAACAACTGATAACTGTCGAGCAGCATATGATGAAAAATTGCCGGGGATATGTCCGAGACCATCCCTTAACGTCGCTGGGTATCACGGCAGCGGTCGGTTTTGTTCTGGGTCGCTTATTAAGCCGACGTTAGTCCAAAAAACAGTCAACTATCATAAACCTGAATACCGTTAATGACATGCGGCTCAAATTACAGAGGCAACCATCATGGAAACAATAGACAACGTATCACATTCGGCACATGAGGCTGTTGATAAGATCGCCAGTGCGACCAATCAAGCCGCCGAAGCGCTTGGCGAAAAAGGAGAACAATTGAAAAATGCCGAGCAGCAATTAATGGGGAACTGTCGTGGTTATGTCCGCGACCATCCCATAATGTCATTGGGCATTGCCGTAGCGGGCGGCTTTGTGCTGAGCCGCTTGACCTGTGGATGTTCGACCGACCGGGTGACCGGCAGTTCAAAATAAAGAAGGAGTCATTATGGAATCTATAGACAAAGCATCCAGTTCCGCACATCACGTTGTCGATCAGATCGCCAGCGCGGCCAATCAGGCCGCTGAAGCCATTGGCGAAAAAGATGAGCAACTGAAAAATGCCGAGCAGCAGATGGTGGACTGTTGCCGCAGTTATATTAACGATAACCCGATAACATCGCTGGGCATCGCCGTAGCGGCAGGCTTTCTGCTTAACCGTTTTTTAAGTGGACGTTAAACCAGCAAATAGCATGGATCCAAAAGCCGTAAATGATGAGGCTCTGGGGAAAAATTCAGAGCCCGGAGGCTCGATAAAAGATTCCGGTGTTCTGGCAGATGTTCAATTGCTATGGCGTGAACTGCGTGAGCAGGGCCATGATCGTTTCCGGCTCGTCGCGCTGGAAACACAGCGTGCGGGCATGAGTCTGGTGGCCATGATTATGGCGGGAGTGATGACAGCCTTGTTGCTGAGCGGTGCGTGGTTCGGGCTTTTAGCCGTCGCGGTGCTAATACTGATAGATCATGGCGTCGTGGCAAGCAATGCCATACTGCTTGCCATCGTTTTCAATTTGTTACTTGCGTTGGTCCTCTGTGGTGTGATCCGTCGCAAAAGTCGTTATTTACAATTTCCCTCCACCCTCCGCAGTCTTCGGCCGATGCCTCACGGGCAGGGTAAGAAGGAGAAATCCTGATGGCAATCGACCTTAAACCCAAGACACTAGCTGTTCAAATCAGAGATACAGAGCGACAGTTGTTAAGTCGGCAACAGGGAATCGATATCCGCACCGCTACGCTGATCAGGAAGATACATCGACAGCTGGCCGCTCCGGCAACTTTGCTGCTGGCGGGCGGCATCGGATTTATCATTGGCGAACTCACCAAGCGCCACCCCCCAAAATCCCGTAGTTCTGTAGTTAAGCCGCAAACTGTCGGGACTTCACCCTTGAGGGTTGTATTGAATCTCATAGCCTCTGCCCGAACCTTATACACGGGTTTGTCCATCGCCTGGATGATGAAATCCTACTATCAACAGGAAGCGCCGGGCAAAATTCCTATACGTCAATCCCGCCCTCGGTGATAACTTGCGATTTGACTGGCAGACATTGAAAAATAAAGGCGTATTGCTGTTGTTGACTTAAGCCGTTCGAGCTTGTGTTCAGGAGAGTCTTGCAAAGGGCTTCTAACTTAAGCTGGGATACCCCTTTAAGCTTTGATAGAACTGATGTTATCTCGATATGGGAGCGATGACATCATTGCGACGTCGCTCCCACAAGGGTTTCAACTGTCCCGGTTTACGTTAGAAGCCGTTTTATACACAGGGTGCAGACAGTATAAGTATTATCTATCGGCTAGATTATGCCCAATACGAGCAAAATCAGTAAAATGATCAGTATCAAGCCGAGTCCGCCGCTAGGTCCATAACCCCATCCTCGGCTATGTGGCCACGCTGGAATAACGCCAATGAGCATCAGGATAAGAATGACGAGTAAGATTGTACCAATTGACATAATAATTCTCCTTAGAAAAAGAACGTTAAACTGAAAACCATTCCAAAATGGCCTAATTTTGATCCTTGGGCCTGCCTTTCATCTACAGCTATTGATGCATTAGTCCCATGACACCCACGACAATCAAATATACGGCCACGAAATAGTTTAAAAATCTCGGCACGAGCAGAATTAAAATCCCTATCACAAGGGCCAATAAGGGTTGGATTGCAATATTCATAAAAGTTCTCCTTAAGTTAAAAATAACGTGGCGGCAACATAGAACGAGGTCTGCATCCAGCTAGGACTGCTGTCGGTGATCCCCCTAATCCTGCCATCCGGTAATGTGGCTTACTTGAATTTTGAAGCGGCGTCGGCTAGACCGACTCTAAGCTCATCCCAGATCTTATCCGCACTTTCTTTGACCGTTTCCCATGCATTGCCACTGGCTTCTGTCAACTCGTTCATCTTTTCAGTGGCTTCATGCTGTTTAGTCAGTAACACGTCGAGCTCTTCAGCGTATTTGAGTTTCGCCTGTGCTGCTGCGTTTTCCGTCTTGGCAGTCAAGAGGTCAATCTGAGCGCTTCACTGTTTTAATTCTGCTGCCAGACTTTCTATGTATTCGTCTTTAGTTTTCATGTTTTTCTTTTTATTGTTGATTAGTGTTTTTATGCTGATTTGTATCAACTTGTGTTTCAAATCATGGCAATTATGCGATGTTATTTGAGCTAAGGAGACTGTGTTGCGATAAATCTCCGCTCCTTGTTTCACTAACTGAGAAACAGATTAAACTCAATATCAGGCGCGGTCTGTACGCTACCGCACACGCGGTCTGCGCGGGATGTATCTTATCCCGCGCAGACTTGAGTGGTAACGATCCAAGCTCATGGATCTCAGCGCTGTTAAACATACACGAGACAGTAGGTGCCGAATTTCGATGTGCGAGAAAAAGTATAATGACGCAGATAAAGGCTTCGTCGTAGCTTTTCCATTGGTAAAAATCAACACGCTACACACGGCATTTATTTGCTCATATCCAAAGCCAATGCTTCCGCAACTTTGATGCCATCCACCGCCGCAGAAAGAATCCCGCCCGCATAGCCGGCGCCTTCACCGGCCGGATACAATCCTTTGATATTCAGACTCTGATAATGCTCGTTCCGTTTGATGCGAATAGGCGATGAGGTGCGGGTTTCGACACCGGTCAATACCGCGTCGTTCATCGCAAAGCCCTTTATTTTTTTATCAAAATCCGGTATCGCTTCGCGTATTGCGGCTATTGCATAATCCGGCAACGCCGAACTGAGATCGCATAAATGCACGCCCGGCGTGTAGGAGGGTTGCACCGTACCCAGCTGTGAAGAAGGTTGCTTAGCGAGAAAGTCGCCAACCAGTTGCCCCGGCGCTTCGTAGGTTTCTCCGCCCAATTTAAAGGCACCCGCTTCCAGTCGGCGTTGGAAATCGATGCCCGCCAACGGATGTCCGGGATAATCGTCAGGCGTAATACCGACGACGATGCCGCTGTTAGCGTTGCGCTCGTTGCGCGAGTATTGGCTCATGCCGTTGGTGACCACGTGCCCAGATTCAGAGGTTGCTGCCACCACGGTGCCTCCGGGACACATGCAAAAACTGTACACGGAACGTCCGTTGCTACAGTGATGAACCAGTTTGTAATCGGCAGCGCCCAGTAATGGATGACCGGCGTTGCTGCCAAAGCGGCAACTGTCGATCAGTGATTGCGGATGTTCTATACGAAAGCCGATGGAAAAAGCTTTGGCTTCAATATAAACGCCTCGGTTATAAAGCATTTTGAAGGTGTCGCGTGCACTATGTCCTACTGCCAGTATGACATAATTGCTTTGGATGGTTTCACCATTGGCGAGTACCACGCCGCATACTTGGCCGTTATCGATAATAATGTCGTCAACTCGGCTTTGGAAGCGGATTTCGCCACCTAATGATTCGATAGTTGCGCGTATCTGCTCAACCACGGTTACCAGTTTGAAAGTACCGATATGAGGTTTGCTGACATGAAGAATTTCATCAGGTGCACCGGCTTTGACCAGCTCATTGAGGACTTTTCGTCCATAGTGATTCGGATCCTTGATCTGGGTATAAAGCTTGCCATCAGAAAAGGTACCGGCACCGCCTTCGCCAAACTGCACATTGGACTCAGGGTTAAACAGGCCCTTGCGCCAAAGACCGAAGGTGTCTTTGGTTCGTTCCCGCACTTCTTTTCCCCGTTCCAGAATGATGGGTCGAAAGCCCATTTGCGCTAGAATCAAACCGGCAAATAGCCCGCACGGCCCGGTGCCGATGATTACAGGACGTTGCATCAGATCTTTTGGCGCATGGGTTACAAAGCGATAACTGCTGTCCGGCGTTAAGGCGATGTGCGGATCGTCTGATAAACGGTCAAGAATCGCCTGTTCGTTGGTGACATCGACATCAATCGTGTAAACCAGCAGAATTGCATTGCGTTTGCGCGCATCAAAACCTTGACGGAATAGGGTGTAAGTGATGAGTTCTTCTGTGCTGATACCGAGCCGATCAAGTATTGCAGTTTTGAGTTCGTTTTCCGTGTGATCGAGAGGGAGTTTAAGTTCAGTGATTCTTAGCATGTAATGTATTCCGATAGGTTCCTGTTACAGAACCGATTGTTTTGCGGGTGGCGGTGTGTGGATGTATAGTATTTTACCTTAACGGAGTTTTTCTTGTTAGCTGTGCATTAACCTAATAATGGAGGCTACAAATGGCACTCGGAAAATTACTGGCGGTGATTGGTGTTGTTTTGGTGGTTATCGGACTTGCGGTTAGTTATGCGCCTTGGCTGATTGGCTGGTTTGGTAGATTGCCCGGCGATATACGTATTGAGGGTGAGCAACGGTTTGTTTTTATTCCGATTACCTCTATGCTGGTTGTTAGTATCATCTTGACACTAATTATTAACCTTTTTTTTCGTAAATAGTCGGATAGTTAACATTATTCTTGCAATCTGTTGTCGGATACCTCGAGTTCTTGTAGAATGCGCCGATTAAGTGCTGCAGTGCTCATAATAAGTATACGTTGGAATAAAAATGGAAATGTCACAAGAATTGTTACAGAAAAAAATTCTGATTGTCGATGATGCAGCCTCAATGCGCACATTGACTAAAGCTATTCTGCGAGAAGCCGGATTTACCCACGTTTTTGATGCTCCGGGTGGAGGAGAAGCATTGCAAATGATGCGGAAGATAAAAATTAATATCGTGGTATGTGATTGGAATATGCCCGGCATGAGTGGGCTTGATTTGTATAAGGCAGTAAAAGACGATGTCAAAATGCAAACTCCACCGTGGATAATGCTGACGTCTTCGTCTGAAGGTGATAAGGTAAAAGAAGCTATTATGGCAGGAATAACCTCTTATATCGTAAAGCCTTTTAAGCCGGACAACTTGGTTAAACAGGTTATAGCCAAGCTTTCTTAATAGCTTAAGTCAGATAGTTAAAATAAAGAAAAGGCCCCATTCGCATGACGAATGGGGCCTTTTTTTATACCTGGTTAACGTCTACGTCCGGTTTAACTGTCGGTACACGCCTTTTACCGACATTCTTCTTGTCCCTGTCCCGTAGCTTGACTTTTTCGACGGCGGCTTTTTTAGGTTCTATTTTATTTTTGCCGCCGGTTGCCTTTCCCGAAGCCTTAAGTTTTTTAGGGCCTTTATATTTACCTTCCAGTTCTTTGATGCGACGGTGTTTGAATTTCTGTTTCAAAAAACGCTCAATGCCGGACATTAAATTCCACTCGGTGTGTTTTACCAGCGCAATTGTTAAGCCCAGTTCATCGACCCGACCTGTTCGGCCTATGCGATGTATATAATTGATCCCGTTTCTCGGGACATCAAAATTGATAACCAGATTGATACCCTTGATGTCCAGGCCACGCGCGGCAAGATCGGTAGCCAGCATGATCTTGACTTCACCATCGCGGAATAATTCCATCATTCGGTTGCGATCTTTTTGATCCATTTCGCCATGCAGCACACCGACACGGAGTTTTTGTCCTTGTAGCGGTCCGCGCAGGATGTCCGCCTGGATCCGGCTATTGGTGAACACCAGCGCCTTGTTATAGGTCTCATTTTGTAATAGCCAGGTCAATAATTTTAGTTTGTGATCATTGTCGTCGGCCAGAACAATTTGCTGCTCAATATTGCGGTGTCCGTCATGTAGGGTATTTAAAGCAACGACTTTATGGTCTTTTAACACCTTGTCAGCCATTTTGATAACGCCAAAATGGGTCAAGGTAGCAGAAAATAGCAGGGTTTGTCGTTGTGCATTGCAGCTATTGGCAATAGTCAGTACGTCTTCACTAAATCCCATGTCCAGCATGCGATCGGCTTCATCCAATATCAGCACTTCCAGGTTGCTAAAGTCCGGTATCTCCTGCTCCATCAACTCCAGAACTCTGCCTGGGGTGGCAATAACAATGTCCGTATTTCTGCGCAGCATGTTTTGCTGGAGCCTAAAATCATCGCCGCCGGTAATCAGGCCTGTTTTCAGGTCGGTAAATTCGGTCAATTGTTGGCAGTGCTTAAAAATCTGCTGAGCTAGTTCGCGGGTTGGCGTCAATACCAAAGCCCGTGTGCCGGCTTTTCCGGAGGACAGACTTAGCAGGTGCTGCAGGGTAGGTAGCAAGAATGCGGCGGTTTTGCCACTGCCGGTTTCGGCGCTGACCAGCAGGTCCTTATGATCCAGAACAAGGGGAATCGCTTGTAGTTGGACCGGCGTAGGCTGTTCAAAGCCCATTTTTTTTACGGCCGAAAGCAGTTGTTCATCTAGCGATAGGCTCGAAAATGATGGCGTTTTGTCTATTGGATTTGAGTGCATGAATCTTTTAGTGGTTGCTAAAGCGCAAGGGTGATAGGAAGCAATTTAACTATGCATTATAGACTTTTTGCGATCAAGGTTATGATTAAATAACTATTCATTGCAAATCGCTTTTTTAGCTTTTAAGCTAGGTTAAAAGCAGGAATAACATCCCGTCTACAGAGATCAGGAAAAACCATGATACCCATTAGAGATACAGCACCCTGCTATTCAAGGCCTTTAGTTACGTGGGGGATAATGGCGGTTTGCATTATTATTTTTGTGTCGATGAAATTGATGCCCGATCAGTTAAGTTTGCGGCTTATTAATCTTTACGGCATGGTGCCTATTCGCTATACAAAACAGTATTATGGCTTGCCTTTCGATGGCTATTTGTCTTTTTTGACCAGCCTGTTTTTGCACGGAAACTGGCTGCACCTGATCATGAATATGTGGTTTTTATGGATCTTTGGCGATAATGTAGAAGACAGGATGGGGCGCTTTCCTTTTTTGATTTTTTACTTGATGTGCGGTTTGTTGGCTACTTTTTTGCAGTGGTTTTTCGATCCGAACCTTGCCATTCCCGTTGTCGGTGCATCGGGTGCGATAGCCGGTGTATTGGCGGCTTATTTCTTTTTATATCCGCTTGAACGCGTTGTGGTGTGGATTCCTATATTGTTTTTACCGATAGTCATTCATGTTCCGGCCGTTGCTTTTTTAGGTTTGTGGGTCTTGGTTCAATTACATAGCGCAACCACTGCAATGTTGTTTAAGGATGTTGCCGCTATTGATGTGGCTTGGTGGGCGCATTTAGGCGGCTTTATTGCAGGTTCAATTCTATATCGTTTGTTTCTTCGTAAAGAGCAAGCCGAAAAAAATGAATTACTTTGACGGTGTTAAGGTATAATTTAGCGCTTCAAAAAGCGGTTTTTTTGACAACATACTAGGGTCAGGAGTCATTTTTTGACTAAAAAGACTCCTTAAAGTTCAATCAGGTTGTGAAAGTAATATGAAAAAAATTAACGTTGCGTTGGTCAGGCTACTTCAGTTTGTAGTTTTTGTGGTATCCATATTCATGGTAATAGTCTATTTTGGCGCCATGGTCTTACTGCCTTTGGATGCCGTTGTATTGCTTATAAAGCTGATGGGAGTTGTTGGTCTTAACGGTTTTATTGCGGCTTTTATTGCCATTCCTGCGGTTGGTTATCTAGGTTTGATTGTTTACAAAACGCCAGGGCTTTGCAAAATGATCGTCGATATAGGTGTCGATATGATCAAGAGCGGTAAAACAAGAATTGAAGCGTTTAATGAAATTGCCGATGCGGTAAAAGCTTAATTTTTCTATTATCCGCTGTCAAAAAGGTGTGTCGATTTCGACGCACCTTTTTTTATGCCTATTTTTTAGGATAAACGCCGCTGTTGTAATGCCCAATAAAAAATTAACGTCCCGAATGCGGCAATCAAGTGTTTTAGCGAGTGTCCGCTGAGCAGGCCAAAAGTACGATAGAGCTGAGTATCGAATAACTCCATGAACTTCGAAATACCATAAGCCCCGATAACCCACCAAATATAGTTGTCTCCGTTCAATCTTGAGTCAAACTGCTACAGAATTAGCGGTATCAGCACAAGCGGTAAAAACTGTACCAGCGCATAAGCGCATAAGCGCATAAGCGCATAAGCGCGTAAATCGCCGTGGCCATTCAGTTCGGTCAGGTACCAGTAGTTGACTGAAGTAACGCCCGTTATCAGCAAAGGGATAAATAATTTGCCAGCCAATTGGGTCGAAATATATTCGCCGACAACGGCGCAAAACAGCGACATAAAGGCGATTGTCATTGGCAGTCGATCCCAAAACAGGGATTGATTTCCGGGCTGGTAGTGATAATGGGCAGAACCGAAACCGTTTAGAAATACCCCGGCAAAAAACGTCAAATAGATGGACTGCAACTCTACTAATCCCCCTGATGCCTGCCGTAACCCGACCAGTCGCATACCGAGGATGCCGATAATGACGAACGGTAAATTGGATAGTACATTGAAAAAATTGGCTATATTGATGAGCCGACGCTGGTCGGCGAAATTATGGTAATCCGGCTCTTGGGCAATGGGATCGAGGCTGAAAACCGCGATAATTGCAATAACAATTATCGTCAATATGAGCTTCAGGCGGTTATCGGTAGGCATAAGTTATACATTCAGGATGTAAAAACTAAGGGACGGATTTAACAAGATTCATTTTTCAGAGTACAGCTTAAAAACTCAAGTAAGCTATGCACTGCATACGAGACTATGAAAGTATTATCCACATTAGGCTGAAAAAATTATTTACCACAGAGAGCACGAAGAGAATGATTCAATTAATTCACTGCATTAAAAACTTCGTGTTCTGTGTGTTCTTCGTGGTTTATACTGAGAATAAAATTTTTTCATAGTCTGATATTTTGCATGACTAAATTTTATATTTTTTGAGTAGGCTGGTAGCAGTATAATATTCTTAATAAAGCTTTTACGGTTTGCCAAAAAGGTCAGTTAAACTAAAACATGAAGACAAAATAATTTATAAATTCATTATAGGGTGGTAAACAAATATGTCAGCAATCATTTATATTTTAACTGTTATTTTTGTAGTTTATGTTATCTATACCGTAGTAACCGATCGGGAAAAAGGCCGATGATGGGTGTCCATTCACCCCGCGACTAGACATTTAAAGCACCCTGAGACCTGTCTGGGTTCTATTTTCGCTAGGGCGTCATTAGCTAGTGTTCCATGCGCAAAACATTCACTTTATTCCAGATAGCTTCAATAAACTCCGTATCCATTTCAGGCATGCCGTCCTGTATCCATTGCACCAAAACTTTGGCGATATTGGGATAGGTAATTTGAACGGCGTGGTTGTCATGCAGCCAGTGTTCAATAACTGAACTGCTCAGGTCATGCATGATATGCCCGTAACCTAACTGCTGTAGGGCGGCGGCGTTGGAAATTTGTTCCATTTGCGCATGCAGTGGTTTCGCCAGAATTTTTTTTCCCATCTGTAATGATTCACTGGCCAGTTCGAATCCGGCATTGCTGATAATGCCCGCACAATTGTATAAATCTTTCTGGAAACCGGCGCGTGACAGCGGATTACAGGTGATATGATCGAATTTGGATAGTTCCGGTTCTGGCGAATAAAGATGAAAGTCGAAGTTGTCGAAAGGCGACAACAGCCGGATGACTTCATGCTGGTCTTCGAAAGGCAGGTATACGATGATCTTGTTTTTGATGATGCTTTTTGGCGTTTCGGGCGTATCGATAATCGGCGGCAATATAGGTTGACCGAAATGATGCCAGTGCAAGCCGACACTCACATCAGTGGGGGCAAAATGCTTCATGACTTGGTCGGCGATAAGATCCGATCCTTCTCTGGGGATTTTATAATTAAACGCATATTGATGGCCGATACCTAAAACCGGTATCTTCCGGTTTTTTGCCGCCCAGGCGGTGACCGGTTCAAAATCGCTGATCACCAGATCATAGCTGCCTAAATCCAGCGACTTTACATCTCTTACAAAAGTAATGGGTTTGGCATCACGTGCCGTTTTCAGATAATTGACTTGACCTTTCTCGGTACAAAAGGTCAGGCCGGTACGCGATTGGTAGCCGTTAAATATCTCCATATCAAAATACTTATCTGCAGGACGGCCGGTAAATTGAAAGGTAACGTCAATTCCGGCGGCATAGAGTTCTCTTGCCATGACCCGCGCGCGGGTGATGTGACCGTTACCGGTACCTTGTACGCCATAAAAAATTTTCATATTACGATTTGTCCCAAACTGAAAAGTGCGGTGCTGATACCCAAAAGGGCACCTACTAACGTATCGGTCGGAAAATGCACACCCAGTACCACGCGAGAGAAACCGACCAATGCCGCCCAGCAATAAAGCAGGAGCATCAAGGAGGGGAAATAATATCCAAGCAACGTCGCCATCATGAAAGCGGCGGAAGTATGACCGGATGGAAAACTGAATTTATCCGAGGGTGTAATGATGCTGCGGAAGTTTTGTAACGCAGCTTGCGGCCGATTGCGCCTCAGACCGTTTTTCAGCACGAAATAAATCGGCCTTTCGATTAAAAAGGCCAACAGAACTGCTTGCAAAAATGGGCTTTCAAAGCCTTCGCCCCAATATAACAAGCCTATGATGACCAGATACAGCTGGCCATCGCCGGTTTTTGACAGGTAACGGCTAGCCTTGGTCAAGGTGGTGTGCATTCTGGCGTTGATCAGCCAGGTGAACATGAAAACGTCGTATTTATGGATGAAATAGAGCAGTTTCATTTCTTTATCCTCTTGAGGGAAGTTCTACAAAAGTCGGTTATGATATTTTGCAGGGCTGAAAAGCATTAGCCTTCCGGACAAAGAGTAAAACTCTTCTGTGACAAAGAAATGAACGTTTGTTTAAGATTTCGTGACAATGTTGTTTAAAAAGGCTTACGGACAACCTTACGCTACTTTCGCATACGCAGGTTGTGGCTCAAGCTGTTGATCCAGCAACTGATGACTTTCTTCCAGCCAGCGAATAACGTCAATCTGCCCTGCCTCATCTTCGACCAATGCGGTGCAACTCTCCACCCAGTCGCCGCAATTGCAGTAGGTTTTGCCGAATTCCATCTCGGTAATATCGGCATGATGGATATGGCCGCAGATAACACCGTCTACCTGTCTTTTTTGTGCTTCCAGGCTCAGGATATGCTGGTAGTTATCCATAAAGCTGACAATATTTTTAACATTGTGCTTTAAGAATGCCGAGATAGACCAGTATTTGAAGCCCATCTTAATGCGCAATACATTAAGCCAGCGGTTGACGACCAACAACACTTCATAAGCTTCGCCGCCGATGTAAGCCAGGTTTTTATTGTGACAAACGATGCTATCAAACTCATCGCCATGCAGAACCAGAAACTTTCGGCCATCTTGGGTGGTGTGAATCGCATTGAGCTGAATATCAATGCCGTTGAAATGTATCCCGGCATGTTTGCGGAACTGTTCATCATGATTGCCGGGTATATAGATGACGCGGGTGCCTTTTTTAGCCTTGTCGATTACCCGTTGCACGATGTCGCTGTGCAAGGCAGGCCAATAAAAGCCGGTTTTGAATTTCCATAAATCGATAATATCACCGACCAGATAGAGGTAGTCGCAATCGACGTTGTCAAGAAAATCTCTGAGCTGCTCGGCCTTGCAGCCTTTAGTCCCAAGATGGGTATCTGAAATCCAGATTGAACGATAATGTATTGTCATTTTGGCCAGCTTCAAAAAGTTTCGACGATTACCAAAATACCCCTGAATTATTACAGGAAGTTAACTGTTTGATGACGTTTTCATTAAGTTTCAGCTGCCTGCTTCGACAGCTACCCAATCTTTCAGTTGCGAGGCCACCCATGCGCCGTCATCCAGAGTCAGGTCGTGGCCTGCACCGATACGGCTGCGAAGTTCCAGATGCCATTTTTTGTGTATTGCCGCTGAGCAGGTCGGCGCCACCAGGCGATCACCTAGTCCGTTTAGTAATAGGACCGGCTGCTTCGGTTTTATGTCGCCGGGCCGATAGCTTGCTGCCGCTATAATCTGGCGGAAGCTGTTTTTAAGGCTTATCGGGCGTTTGTTTTGTATATTTTCCCAGGCTTGAATTATCTGTTCATCCTGCGTCAAGCCAGTTACCGACTGGCTTGCGGAATACTCACCATCCCTGGCGATATATCGGCGGTTGCTTGTCAACCGCAAGATTCCCGATTCCCGGTTATGCACGTCATGCGTCATCGCCAATGCGGCAAATTTTCCGTAACTTTGCCAGCGCAGCCGCTGATAAAAGGGGCTCAGATCTGCAAAGCTGGTGTTCATCAGGGCTGCGCCGCAAATATCTTCGGGATAGCTGCGCATCCACTCCCAGGCGACCATCGCTCCCAGCGAAAGAGCCAGAATCGTTACCGGTTGTTGTATGAACCCCTTATCCAGCGCATGACGGCGAAGGCTGTCGGTTATCGCCTTGATTGTGCATGGACTGGCTTCCCGATGAAAACAGCCGGTGCCGGGTAAATCCAGCAGCGTTATTTGCGCATCCGGAAATGTCGATTGTAAAAGGGGAACGAAAGCGCCCCAGTGCGCCGACTCACGCGCCAAGCCTCTAAGCAGCAGCCAGTTTCGCCCAAGATCTTTATTCATACCAAAGACCGAATGCCTTTTTTTCATATAGACTTCCAGAAAATTAATTTCCAAAACAGTAAAAAACTCCTTTGAAGATATACTTATTTCTACTGAAAAAACTTAAAGGAGCACTTAAAATCATAACGCTAAGCTTTTCGAATTCAATTGTACAAAAACTG
>NZ_JAWPOH010000028.1:0-48344 GCF_037671525.1 Methylobacter svalbardensis | reverse complement strand
CAGTTTTTGTACAATTGAATTCGAAAAGCTTAGCGTTATGATTTTAAGTGCTCCTTTAAGTTTTTTCAGTAGAAATAAGTATATCTTCAAAGGAGTTTTTTACTGTTTTGGAAATTAATTTTCTGGAAGTCTATAGAAAACAAACTGCCCGCGTATACCGTAGGCAGTCTGCAAAGAAAATCTCAAATGGAGGTGCTGATTGAATTTATCAAAGCCTTGTTAGAGGATAAGAATCCTGCGGCTAAGCTCAAAGAATTGGCTGGACTTATTGATGAGGTTTTTCAGTTAATGCCTTCTGGAAAACATATGGTTGGGAGGGATTTGGGGCGTTTAGGGTCGACGGTTTCGCTACAGTACCGTGCTGCTGGATAATTTTCCAAAAATCAGGCTGCAAAAAATTTAAAAACTTGAACATCGAGTAATAGTATCCTTTTGAACAGCGTTGTTGGAAAAATTAAGTTTCTGCCAAGAACATGGACGATTTGACGCTATTTGAGACGCCGAAAAATAACGAATTATTGGCAACCCCTATGAAATCGTATTGATTTATTGAGGGTAATTTGAGGTGTTTTGTTTGCGGCTCCACTACTGTTACGCTTTCCTATACGCCTTCTAGGTGTTCGTACATATTCTAAAACGCCAAATTATTGCTTAAGCTATATGCCCTATGAGTAAGGCCTCAGTGGTAGCAAAGCATTTTCGCCCCCACTTTTTTATTTATTACTCAATCGATTCACCAGCGTACTAAAGCTCTTTGGCAAAAGAATTATGATGACAGCAGATATTGAATTTACTCCGGAAACATTAGATATTTTAAAAAAGGAAAGGCAGACCCACCCCATACCGTTAGTACGTAGGCGCCTGGAAGCATTGTGGCTAAAAAGCCGTGGACTGCCTAATAATAAGATCGCCTTATTGGTGGGCATTTATGAACGTACTTTGCGCGATTACTTTCAGTTGTATCAACAAAGCGGCGTAGAGGGATTGAAAAACCTTTATTTCTGTTTTGGTTAAAAATAAGTCACTTAGGTCGGGTAAGCTGTTTATGCCCGACATTCACACACATCAAAATGTCGGGCAACGAAAAGCTGTTGCCCGACCTACGGGGCTGTCGCAGTTCGATCTTAAGCGGTCGCTGAAAACATTAGACAGTCCGTATCGAAATGTCTAATGTTATAAGTTTTTAACCATATAAATGGCAGGATTTATAAGTTAACGTAGCGTCTCCAGGAGACACCAGAGGCTGACCGCTGGAATAACCTGCTAGTGCGGTTGCTTAACCAAACGCAGATATGGCTTTAGTGTTTTCCAACCTTCTTTAAACATTCCTTTTGCTTCCTCATCGGATACTGATGGGACAATAATGACATCTTCACCGTTTTTCCAATTAACTGGTGTAGCGACTTTGTGCTTAGCCGTTAGCTGCATTGAATCTAAAACCCGCAGAATTTCGTCAAAGTTACGCCCAGTTGTCATAGGGTAGGTAAGCATCAGCTTAATTTTTTTGTCTGGTCCAATGATAAAAACGGAACGAACCGTTGCATTTGTAGCTGCTGTTCGGCCTTCTGACGAACCTGCCTCATCAGCAGGCAACATATTATAAAGCTTCGCCACTGCCAAATCAGTATCGCCAATCATCGGATAATTAACAGCACAGCCTTGTGTTTCTTCGATATCTTTTACCCATCTGGAGTGGTTATCCACTGGATCAACGCTTAAACCAATAATCTTGCAATTTCGTTTCGTGAATTCAGGCTCTAGCTTTGCCATATAGCCCAGCTCAGTGGTACACACCGGCGTAAAGTCCTTGGGATGAGAAAATAAGATAGCCCATCCATTACCAATCCATTCATGAAAATTAATGATTCCATGCGTTGTGGCGGCTGTGAAATTAGGTGCTTCATCATTTATTCTTAATGCCATTTTTATTCTCCTTTGTGCTGTACGGGAACTGAAAAAAATACTAAGAAACGTATGCCGCGTCATTAATACGGAGCTGCATACTATCGGATATTACACGCCAGCCCAAAAATTATATAATTATTCATAGGTTAGCGAATAAGCCAAAAGTCGAATTTGCCTTTGCGGAAGGCCGGCGGATCAACTTATGCCTACCGGAGTCGACGCCAGCAGCTTGATGAGTTGCTGGGCCGCCGCTGTTGAAGACGCCGGATTCTGCCCGGTGATCAGGTGGCCATCGGCGATCGCGAAACTCTGCCAGTCGGCGACCTTTTCGAAGTGGCCGCCTAGGCGCTTGAGTTTGTCCTCGACCAGAAACGGCACTATCTCAGTGAGGTGAACGGCCTCTTCTTCAGAGTTTGTAAAGCCTGTGACGCGTTTCCCCTTCACTATCGGTTCGCCGTTAAACATTGCGTGGTGCAATACAGCAGGACCATGACAGACCGCCGCGACGGGTTTGCCTGCGTTGTAAAAGGTTTCGATCAAGGTATTCGAAATTGGATCTTCAGCCAAGTCCCACATCGGACCGTGACCGCCCGGATAAAAGATCGCGTCGTAATCCTGCGCCTTCACGTCGGACAATTTCGTCGTGCCGGCTAGTACGGCCTGCGTTTTAGGATCGTTCTTAAATCGGCGTGTAAGGTCGGTCTGCCCCTCGGGTGTGTCGCTCTTGGGGTCGAGCGGCGGTTCACCGCCTTTTGGGGAAGCGACCGTAACGCTAGCACCCGCATCAAGGAACGTATAGTAAGGGGCGCAGAATTCTTCCAGCCAGAACCCCGTCTTCCCCCCTGTATTCCCAAGTGTGTCATGAGACGTCAGTACCATCAGAATGTTCATGGTGTTCCTCCTTTGTTCAATCGATTAGGAAACTACGGCTGCGATTAAGCCAGAAGCGTGGAGACAGTCTATTGGACGAAGATAGGGTCGTGCCTCCTTATCAGTCCGCGCGACGAGCGGCGTTAACACTTCAATGTGCATAAAAATAGTTTTCGGATAACATAGATGTAAACCGAATGTCCGCAATTGGCTGCTGAGGGTCATCTATAGTTTAAAAGCGCCATTCCATTTCAACCGTTAAGAAACCATAACACTTCAAATTAAATACACAATTCGTATAAATACCTAAACGTACTAAAAAATCAGTTGCTTTGGCATTCTAATGCCTTGTTACGTATTTAAATTGTAAACAATATCGATCTGTCAATGACTGCTCCTGACCGAACTGAGACCGTCAGTGTCAGTTCAATTCAAGCAAATATTTTGAAACTGTCAGATCAAGTTCAGAGTTTTACAACTAATTTTGAACCTGATATCAAAACACCATGAGGGTTTTCAACCTGTGTTTCGTTCATCTACTGTTTTCGCCAGCGCTTGCAGTTCGGCAGAAATTATCACCGGATATTCCGGGGCATTGCTCAATTGACGCAATAACATGGGCAAACTATTCAATTGGCATCAAGCATATTCCCTGGCCTCGACAAGCATAGGCTGCCCGGCTACAGTCTTTCCGCCCTGCATAACCAATTGCAATAAGGGTTGGCCTGCATAAGGCGCATTGTCAACGTTAACGGTATCGCCGGACATAGCGCCGCTATCATAGCTGCGATAAGCCTGTTTGCGTCCGGGCCAGGTAGCTTTTCCTTCCGAGCACTTGCGCCGGGCAATTCCGGCATATTCCTGCAATTTATAGGCGCAGTCGAGATAAGGAGCATCGCCTTAATAAAATCTTCTTCATCCTGGAAACCGCATTAGACTCAGCGCTCATTAATACCCGGTCAATTCAACATAGCCCTGCCCTGAAACCGCTTTACCGTTTTTGGTTCCGTCAATGCGGACCGCGCCTTCCCAATACCGGTAACTGACATTGAGTTCCTGGTCATTTATTAACGGGACGATATCGACTTCAAGTTTCTGGCTGGGCACGGATAACCGCCACTGCGACGGATAATTAACCTTTGAATGAGGACTGCGCCAGGTATCGAGAGTTTTTATCGTGACGTCCTGCACTTTCAGCGGCACTTTCGTACTGTCCGCCAGAACGACAGAGCCGGCGCTGTTGCTATCCTGTTGACCGTCTTTGCGCCTTAATCGATAAAACATTAGTTCGCTGTTATCGGAGAACTGCAAAGCGAACCAGTCCCAGCCGCTTTGTTCTTTTGACAAGGAACTGGTGCTCCATTCCCGGTCCATCCAGCTATTACCTGTTACTGAATGATTAATGCCGGCTATGCTCAGAGTGCCCTGAGTCGGCAATCGGGTATAGGAGTAATAATAGGAGGCATTGCCGGGTTCAGCGCTTTTCCGGCTTAAGCCCTGCTCTCCCTGTAAAACCAGGCTTTTTTGCGTGTTTAATAGCAGATCAATGGCAAATTCATCGCTTTTAGCCCGCAAGCGCAACGGAAAATCCACCTTGCCCTCTGCCGTTGCCGACCAGTCATACAGCCAAACCTGATACTTGTTATCGGCTGCACCGGCAAGTTCATTGCCCGCCCTGCTGAAACGTTCATCCGTGTAAAAGCGGCCTTCTTTGACATCGGTCAGCGTCAAATGGGCCATGTACAGTTGATTATTTCGCCAGACAGACCGGGATGAAAGGGTCTTCGCCGAAAGCGCAAAGCGGAAAAAAGTCAGTTCATAGCCGAATTTCCTGCCATCGGGATTTTCCAGATTGCCGGTAAAATACCACCATTCAGTCCGGTAGGGGTTGTGCGCGCCGTGATCGAGTGGGAATGAGAACTTTTGAGGCTTTAAGGCACGGGCAAAATCTGCATCGTCTTCGGATAACAGCTCGCTGAACGATTTGTCTTTTTGGGCGGCTGTTTTACTGAAAGATTGATCGGCAACAAGTTCGATGTCGGATGGAAACAGCGAAGGCCGCCATAAAACAATCACCGCCAGGATAACCAGCAGCATGATCAAACCCAAAAAAATCCGCCGCCCCTTCATTCTGACCGCAACGCCTCTGCGGGCTTGGTTTGCGCCATTTTTAGCGCGGGCAAAATGCCGGCCAGCGTTGCTGCAATCACCGCCAAAGCCAGGCCCTGGTAGATCACCCCAGGATTAAAATGAAACGCCATCGTCCAGCCGAATGAGCGCTGGTAAATCACAAAAATCAACATATAAGCGACGATATAACCGACCGGAACGGCAATGAGGCCGGCGACCAGTCCCATCAAACCGGTTTCACCGGTAATCAGCACAGCCAGTTGCCCGGAAGTGATGCCTATGGCCCGCAAAATGCCCAGTTGCCGGGTTCGCTCAAACTGTAATGCCATCAACGCGCTGAACACGCCGACAAAAGCGATAGCGGCTGACAGCCAGCGCAATGTTTCAGTAATGGTAAAGGTCTGTTCAAATACCGCCATTGAAGCTTGATAAATCGCCTGATCGGATTGAACCGACTGTTGCCCTGTCAGGAGTTTATTGATCTGATTTTCCAGTTGTTGCAAGTCGACGCCGTCCTTGGCATAAACGCCGATGCCGGAATACCCCAAATCCGGCCAGTAATGCTGATAATTCCGGCGGCTCATGGCCAGATGTCCCTGATCGCCACTGTAATCCACATAAATACCTAGCACTTCAAAAGGCTCATTGCCTTGATCGGTCTGCAACCGAATTTTATCGCCAATTTTGACGCCATGGTGATAGGCATAGGGTTCGGTGACTATGACCGTCTGTTGCTGCTCAAACCGGTCCCAAAGTTTGTTATCCGTCTGATGTTTAAAGATAAAGCCCGGTCTGGATTTTTCATTCAGCTCAAACACCGATACTTTAGTAAAGTCATTTTCCGCCGCCGCGCCTGTCCCCGGAAGGCTTGTGGACACACCATCCCTGGCTATCGCCGCGCCAGTTCCCGACTGGCCTGCGGCATACACACCATCCCTGGCGATAACAATGTTGGTGTGTAATACACTGCTGAGTATTTTTACGCCCTGAAGTTCGGCCAGCTTCGCCTTTAAGCGATGATCCTCTTGCGCCTTGGCATCCGGCATCTTCTCACCCGGCAAGGAGACATAAAGATCGGCGCGGAGACTGGTTTGCAGCCAGTCCGCAACCGTCTGGCGAAAGCTGCCTATCATCAAATCCATGCCTATCATCGCGGAAACGGCAATCATTAACGCGGCGATGGCGATGCCTGTTCTGCTGATTTCAGCGGAAACCATGCGTGCCGGCAAGCGGACTAAAATGCCTGAAAATCGCCCGAATACACGTTCGATCAGCTTCATAAACATCAGCGTCAAGGCGGGAGTCATCATGGCAAATCCAAACAGCAGCAGGAAAATGCTGGCCAAACCCAAGACGATGCTTTTGCCGGACATTAACGCCAGCGCCATGCCGCCGAGTATAAATACCCCGCTAATCAGATTCGCGGTTTTGATTAAGCGGCGTATGCCCGATTCCAGCTGCGATCGAACCAATACCGTTACTGGCGATATGCGCGTCGCTTCAAACGCAGGCGGCAAAACCGCCAGCAGTGTAGCGGTAATTCCCAACAAGGCGCCCTTGCCTAATTGTAAAGGCGTGATCATTAATGAGGCCGCATCGATACGAAAATAAATGGCGTTGATGGTTCCCGAAATCAGATACAACAGTCCCTGTCCGAGAGCAATGCCCAGCACGATGCCGATCAGGGTGCCGATGGCCGCCAATAACAAAGCTTCGCCGATAATCACAATAAAAATCTGCCTCCGGGTTACGCCGATTGAACGCAAACTGCCGATCAAACGCCGACGCTGCATAACCAGAAAAGTCATCGTGTTATAGATCAGGAACATGCCCACCAGCAGCGAAAGCAATCCCAATGCTTTTAAATTGATCGAAAATGCCCGGGTCATTTCCCGCATGGCTTGCGACTGGCTTTCTGCCGCGACTAGCAAGGCATTACCCGGTAGCGTCTTACGTATTATCTCCAGGGATGGAGTGTATGCCGCAGACCTGCCGGGAGCAGGTGCGGCATCAGGCTGATGTTTATCGATCAGCACTTCGATGGAACTGAGCCGCCCAAACATTTCCAATACCTCCTGAGCAGTGGCGATATCGGTAACGATCAGCCGGGACAAAACCTGCTCGGATACAGCATTGTTTGGCGATAATAATCCGATAATTTTTAACCGGCGCTCGCCATGATCAGTATCGATAGTTAAATCATCTTCGATCTTCAGGCCCAACCGCGATGCGGTTTGCTCACTGATCAGCGCGGTATTCGGCTCGATGATCAAACGGGCTGACAAACCTGCGGTTGTGTCTTCATTTTGCCGGGTTTGCCAGATCGATTGAAATGATTTTTCAACGAACGGGTCGATCCCAATCAGGTTGAAACCGGCATCAGCTTGTTTTGACGCAAAAACATAAGCGTTCACTACCGGCGATAGTTTTTGTATACCCTCATCGACTCTGAGCCGCCGATACAGTTTTTCATCAAGACCGCCATCGCCGGCAACAATCCTGTGGGTTGCCACCCCGGAAAATGCTTTGCCTGCCTGATCAAAAGCATTGAGCGAACTTGCCATCGCCAGATCGATGGAAATTACCACTGCTACGCCCAGCGCTATGCCCACAATCGCCAGCGCCAGCTGCCAGGGATGCCGCCATAAAAAATTACGGCTGGCGCGATTTAGAACAGAGCTCACCGGCTAACCCTCAACCGCCGCGCCGGTTCCTGGCAGGCCTGCGGCATACACACCATCCCTGGCGATCGCCGCGCCTGTTCCCTACAAGCTTGCGGCATACACACCATCCCTGGCGATCGCCGCGCTTGTTCCCTACAAGCTTGCGGCATACACACCATCCCTGGCGATAACCAGCGACTTGTTGCGGATCGAAAAAATCCGGTCGGCTTTACCGAGTACCTCAGGGCTATGGGTCACCATGATCAGGGTCTTACCTGCTTTTTTTACCAGCGTATCGAACAACGCCAGCACCTGTTGCCCGGTATCCAGATCCAGATTACCGGTCGGCTCATCGGCAAGAATGACATCCGGATCGTGAATCAGCGCGCGGGCAATCGCGACCCGTTGCTGTTCCCCGCCGGATAGGCGGTCGGGGTAGGTGTCATAACGATCAGCGAGGTCGAGTTGCTCCAGTAGTGAGGCAACATTATTCCGCTCCTGACGGCTCGTGCGCTTGATCAGCTCCAGAGGCAACAGCAGGTTTTCACCAACCGTCAATGTAGAAATCAGATTATAAGCCTGGAACACAAAACCGATATGATGCCGGCGAAACAAGGTGCGATCATGTTCGGAAAGACCGGTTAATTGAATGCCGTTAATAATGATTTCGCCACTGTCCGGCTGATCGATGCCGCTGACCAGATTTAAAAAAGTCGATTTACCGGAACCGCTGCGGCCTAGCAAAACAATAAACTCGCCGCTGCTCACCTGCAGATTCAAGTCCTTGAAAATCTGATGCCGCTGCCCCGACTCCTGATAGCTTTTACTCAGTTGCTGAATGGTTATAGCCGCTTCTGTTGACATAGTGGCTCCGGCCGGATGAATATTCAAAGTATAACCGTGTAAAAAGGGAAACGTCCCCTTTTCCTTCAGTTGCTCTTTCTGTCGGTGATATCGATCCAGCAGACGTTTTCGCCCGCCTTACCGGCAAGTTTTTCATGGATCGACCTGTCATTGACGCATTTGGGACAGGCTCCATCGTAATAAACGTTACAATGGCTTTATCCTGATTCATATTTATTGCCTCCTATCCGCGAAGGTGATGATAAGAATTACAGGGGGTTCTGTTATTATCAGAAACTTCAAAACCTATATCCTCCTATTATGGCTATATTACAAACTTTAGGCGTAGCATCGTGTCTGGGCGGGCCAATGCGTACATGCGGCTATGCGGCGGAAATGCTGCACGATGAGTTTGCTAGGCAACAACCTGAACAACAACGCCTGAAGCTCCAGTGGCATATGATTCATCCCCAAAATCACGGATCAAAGGAGGAAAAATTATCCGCGCTTAATCAATCGATAAGCCGGTTTACTCAATACTGGACAGAACAAAACCAGGCTTTTCTGGTTATCGGCGGCGACCATTCCTGTGCGTTGGGAACCTGGGGCGGCGTGCTAAATGGGTTGCAGCAGCCCGGTAAATTCGGCCTGATCTGGCTGGATGCACACATGGATGCGCACACCTTTGCTACATCACCATCCGGCAATATTCATGGCATGCCGCTGGCTGCATTGCTTGGAAGAGCGGACAAAAAACTGGCGGCGATGTATCCCGGTTCCGATTTCATCAATCCGGAAAACCTCATTCTGATAGGCGTCCGAAATTATGAACATGAGGAATACGATCTGTTAAAGCACGCATCGGTAGAAATCGTTTTTTCCAGACAGATTGATGGGCTGGCCCAAGTGTTAATTAAAGCCATCGATAAGCTCAGCCTGTCTTGTGAGGTTATCGGCATCAGCATTGATTTGGATTTTATCGATCCTGACGATGCTCCCGGCGTTGAAACGCCTGCTCAGGGCGGTATCAAAGCCGTAGAACTGCTCGAAGCGCTTTCGTTGATTAATCGGCATCCAAAAATATGCGGCCTGGAAATCAGCGAATTTAATCCGGAAAAAGACTCTGAAAATAAAACTTTACACCTGATGAAAGACATTATTGAGGCGTTCTACGGCGAGACCTTACAGTAAAGCGTCAGTCTTGGCCGCCATGACAAAATCATTAACGTGCAGTCCTTTTATCTTGTGGGACCACCAGGTCACCGTCACCCTGCCCCATTCCGTTAAAATAGCCGGATGATGGCCTTCTTGCTCGCAAAGTGCGCCGATTTTATTGGTAAATGACAGAGCGTTTGCAAAGTTATTGAACTTGAAGGTTTTTTGTAAGCGCTTGATGCCGTCTATTTCAACAAGCTCCCAGGCTTGTAATTGCGGCATAAATTCGTCAATTTCCGCCTGAGTAGCCAATGGTGCGCCAATTCTGCATACTTCACACGTTTTACCAGTCAGGTCAGTCATAGATATTCTCCATTTGGGTCTGTGTAAAACAATAGGCTCGTACCGAGAATACTGCTTTTTGAATAATCACAGATTAAAGAAATCGATGTCTTGAATCAATAGGTAGTATCACCAATCTAGGGAGTTTACTGCGAATTGCCAGATTTTTATGCACTGAATGCCAACAGCTCATGAGCTTGAGCAGTGGGACATTCAAAACACAATATTTCAAGGATTCAAAAAGCCAAACAAGTTTTTAGGATCATTGAGTTCGGGTATTAAAGCCGACTCTGTACCCAATTGATGTTCTTTTTCCAGTTCATAAACAACCCGAAGTATGGAGTAATCCTCCAAAGCAAAACCGACTGAATCAAAGAGCGTAATCTCGTCATTATTCTGCCTTCCGGGCTTATGCTTGCAGACCAGTTCCCATAATTCGGCATAGATAAGATCGGCTGCGCATTGCTGCACCTCCCCTTCCACCAGACTTTGCGGTTTGTATTCAACCACCAGCTTGACCTGATGCAGGAATTCGGCAGATAGCTCGGTTTTACCCGGACAGTCGCCGCCCATTGCATAGATAAATGCGCCCGGTGAAATATCCTCGAATTCAAACAAGGACTGCCGTTTTTTGGCGGCGGTCGCCGTTATCACAATATCGGCATCACGCACGGCTTCGACGATACTGTCGCAAGGAATTAACCTGAACTCTTGCTCGATCAGATTTCGTGAGAATTTGACCATCGCCTGCGGATCGGTATCAAAAAAGCGGACTTCTTCCAGTTGAAAAAAACCGGCGAATGCCAGTACCTGAAATTCCGCCTGCGCTCCGGTGCCGATAATGGCTAATGATTTTGCCTCTTCACGGGCGAGGTATTTTGCCGCCAGAACGCCCGTTGCCGCTGTTCTGAACGCGGTCAACAAAGTCATTTCACTGAGCATTAACGGGTAACCGTCATCGGCATCACTTAAAAGTCCTATGGCCACAACATTGAGCTTGCCTTTAAGCGGATTGCCGGGATAACCGTTGACATATTTGAATGCATAGTACTGCCGGTCTGCACAGGGCATCAATTCAATGACGCCATCAGGATAATAGGTTCCGTGACGCGGCGATAAAATAAATTCATTCCAACGCCCGAAATCTTCCTCTAAATCGGCAATAACGCGCTTGAAGAAATTTTCCAAACCAGTGATCTGTATCAGTTTCAGGATGTCAGTAACGGTAAGAATTTTCATTATCCGCAATCGGTTAAGTGGCTGGAGGTTTTAATGTTTAATGGCACGTTCAAAATCGGGCAACCAGTCTTTGAAATCGCAGACATAGCTATAGCCGCAGACGGTTTTTAAAGAGTTGCGGTTAATGATGCTCAATATCCGCCCGGCTCTTTGTAAGGTTTCGGTTTTCGGGCCGAATGGGTTTACACGCATTTTCGGGCCAGGCGGAAATGCGTAATCGCAGATAAACAACACGTCCTGATAAATATAAAGCGTATAGCCCGGCGTATGACCGCCTATGTGATACGCTGCCAACCCGTCAATCGCAAAGTCATTGCTGAAGCGCTCATCGACAGGAAATGATTTGATGAGGGGATGATCGGCATCCAAGGCATGCAGATAGACTTTTGCGTTCCAGAGCTCGCGGTATTGATTGGATGCACCCATAAAGTGCGGGTGAGTAAAGAATATTTTTCTCACCGGTTCCAGTGTGCGATTGAATACGGAAGTGCAGTCGATCCAGACAGCCTCATGTTCCGTTTCAATCCGGTAGGCCGCATGTTCCAGTCCCAGTTTGGGCACCGAAACCAGCTGGGTAACGCTGTCATTGATTTGAGTGGCTGTGACGCGATAGATTTTTTCGGCTTCTTCCCAACCGAGGAATTTATCACGATGGGCTCCGCAAAAGAGACAGACATCCGGGGGATCGCCGATCATGTTGTAGCCACAGGTTGTGCAGACCCATTGTTTCATGTGCTTCCCCTTAAAAAATCAAATTTAAGTGTCTGTGCTTGTGGATCGCTCCACGCCGAATTGCATAAAAAACTGGCCGGATCCGGGCGGCGAGTCCTGTTCGTAGTACAGTGCTTCGAGTATCAGGTTGCCTTCCGGTCCCAACATAGACCCGGTCAATAAGGTACGGAAGTCTTTGCCGCCTATTAGCTGGTGGGTCATGGTCAGGTATAACCTTGATAACTGCTTGTCCCGGATGACAGTGTCCAGCATTTGCGGTCCGGCAATAAGGTAAATAGATTGGTAACCCAGTCCGCTTAACGCATCGATCAAAGGCGCGCCGTGAACCATGTTGTCTCCACCGGTAAAAAGTAGGGGATACCCCAAGTCCTGCCAGTAACGGATGCGATCAGGTGCGGCATTTCTTCCGGTGGCTATATAAACGTCTTGCCCATGTTCTTTGAGACTGTCGTGCAACGGAAAATTCAGGCTGGCGCTGGCGATGATCACGGCAGGCTGAGGCTGTAAACCATGGTTCCGGCGCCATTCAACAAGATCCTTGTTCCTGACCTGCAAGATATTGCCTAACCGTCCTTCGCCCAAGGCCCGCATATAACCGCCATGGGTAATAAGGCAATCCGCCTGAGCATGCAGTTCCATAAACAGGCCAAAGTCGGAAGCTGTTGTTATATGTTTGGGGATATAGGTGCCTTGATGAGCGGTATCTTCCAACGCAATGCGTCCGTCCAGGCTCGACAGAAAATTGGCATAAACAAACGGACATGCGGCTGTTCCCAGTTCATGTAATTGATGGGCAAGATATAGACCTTTAACGGAGGCTTTTTCGCAAGGATGCGGATAAAACTGCAATAGTTTTGTATGCATACACATATTATTGATCCTTTATCCAGTTTATAACTTGCTTTTATTACCATGAAGGACATGAAGATAATGAAGAAAAACGTAGAGCGTAACTACAGTAAATTCTTCATGCTCTTCATGGTAAAAATAAATGACATCCCCTGAAATCAACACCCGAAAAATGGAACGCAGACAACTCAAAAAAAATCCTATTTTTATCATAATTATTGGCGCTTATCTGCGTCTATCATAATGTCTGAGCAGTCACTCCCAAGATGCCCTAAATTCCTTTAGCGAGTTTTTCAGCATAACCGGTGTAATTGCGCGGCGTCAATTCCAGCAAAATGGTTTTTGCTTCAGCCGGAATGTCCAGTTTCTCAATAAACGCCTGCATTTGTTCGGGAGTAATGCGCTGGCCCCGGGTGAGTTCCTTTAATTTTTCATAAGGTTTTTCAATGCCGTAGCGACGCATCACGGTTTGTATCGGTTCCGCCAACACTTCCCAGTTGGCATTGAGATCAGCCTCAATCGCATCGACATTGATCTGTAATTTGGATATGCCCTTTAAGCTGGCCTGAATGGCAATAGACGTATGGGCGATGCCGACGCCGATATTTCTCAACACGGTTGAATCGGTCAAATCCCGCTGCCAGCGTGATACCGGCAGTTTTTCGGCCAGAAAACCGAATATCGCGTTGGCTAAGCCTAAATTGCCTTCCGAGTTTTCAAAATCGATCGGGTTGACTTTGTGCGGCATCGTCGAGGAGCCGATTTCTCCGGCAATAGTTCTTTGTTTGAAATAACCCAGCGAAATATAGCCCCAGATGTCGCGGTCGAAATCCAGCAAAATGGTGTTGAAACGGGACAGTGCATGAAAATATTCGGCAATATAATCGTGCGGTTCAATCTGGATGGTGTAGGGGTTGAATTGCAGGCCTAAAGATTCGACAAAGTTTTGGGCAAATTCCGCCCAATCCACATCGGGATAAGCCACACAGTGCGCATTATAATTACCTACGGCGCCGTTTATTTTGCCTAATAATTCTACGGCTTGCAGTTGGTCTTGCTGACGTTGCATACGTGCGACAACGTTGGCAAACTCTTTGCCCGTGGTGGTCGGCGTCGCCGATTGTCCGTGGGTGCGCGACAACATCGGCTGATCGGCGGTTTCCACGGCGATGGTTTTTAGCGCCGCGACGCAGTCGCCAATTTGCGCCAGGATCACTTCGCGGCCTTCTTTGAGCATTAACGCGTAAGACAGGTTATTGATGTCTTCCGAGGTGCAGGAAAAATGAATGAATTCGCTGACTTTTTCCAGTTCTGCGCAACCCGCTATTTTTTCTTTCAGCAGGTATTCAACAGCTTTGACATCGTGGTTGGTAGTTTTTTCGATGTCTTTAACGCGTTGCGCGTCGGCCGCTGAAAAATTATCGACGATGTTGTTTAACAGCTGCGCTGCCGCGTCGCTGAACGGACTGACTTCGGTAATCAGCGGATGTTCGGCCAAGGCTTGCAGCCAGCGAACTTCCACGAGGACTCGAAAACGAATCAGACCGTATTCACTGAAAATAGGCCGCAGTTCTGCAACCTTGTCGGCGTAGCGGCCGTCGATAGGAGAAATAGCGGTGAGGGCGAAATTAGTCATAGGATTATCCGAGTATTTAAGTGTATGTTGTTATTCGTTATATTTGGATTCAATAATCCCGCCGCCGAGGCATATGTCGCCATCGTAAAAAACGACGGATTGCCCGGGTGTAATGGCTCTTTGCGGCTGGTCGAATGTAGCCTTGCATCGGTCGTCGCCGATCGGTTCCAAATAACAGGGCTGATCTGCCTGACGATAGCGGGTTTTAGCGGTGCACCGCAGGGCTTCTGTCAACGGCCGGTTGCTGCACCAATCCAGTTGACTGGCCTCCAACGTGTTATGCAACATCAACGGATGATCGTGACCCTGGCCGACGATCAGGATATTGTGTTCCAAGTCTTTTTCCAGTACATACCAGGGTTCATCCGGTGCATTTTTAACACCGCCTATACCTAAGCCCTGGCGTTGGCCGAAGGTGTAATACATCAGGCCATGATGCTTGCCGATATACTGCCCTTCCGGGGTGCGCATTTCGCCGGACTGGGTCGGCAGATAGCGTTGCAAAAATTCGGTGAATTTGCGCTCGCCGATAAAACAAATGCCGGTGCTGTCTTTCTTGCGGCTGTTGGCAAAACCGGCTTTATCGGCCATAGCCCGGATTTCCGGTTTATGCAGATGACCTATCGGAAACAGGGTGCGCGATAATTGTTTTTGGCCCAGCGTGTACAGAAAATAACTTTGCTCTTTATTGGGGTCCAGGCCTTTTAATAAAAAGAACTCACCGTCGTTCTCGGCTACTTGCGCATAATGTCCGGTGGCAATATATTCCGCCCCCAAATCTTCTATCGCATAATTTAAAAAGGCTTTGAATTTAACATGTTTGTTGCACAGAATATCCGGGTTTGGCGTACGACCTGCTTTAAATTCGGCCAGGAATACTTCAAATACCTCATCCCAATATTCGGCGGCAAAATTGACGGTTTTTAATTCGATGCCCAATTTATCGCAAACCTGTTGGGCGTCAGCGAGATCTTCCATCGCAGTACATTGTTCGGTGCCATCATCCTCTTCCCAGTTTTTCATAAACAAACCGGTGACTTGATGGCCTTGTTCTAACAGCAGCAAAGCGGTTACTGAAGAATCGACACCGCCGGACATGCCGACGATTATTTTTTTACTCATGGTCAAGATCGATAAATGATTTAAGCAAGGATAAGGGGTAACGTTGCCCGCTGAGATATTCGTCTATACTGATAAGCACTAACGGACTACGCAAACGATGCCGCTCGGCTTCGACTTCATCGCGCGTTAACCAGTGAGCGGCGATTATGCCGTCATCCAGTGCTTGCGCCGGGTTATGTGAATGGCAGCGGCCTGAAAAACACACTCTGACAAAGCTCGGAAAATCGGGGTTTTTTCGCCAAAGCTGGATAGATACGACATGCTCAGGTTCAAACTGCCAGGCGGTTTCTTCCAGCACTTCGCGCTTTACTGCGGCAATCAGATCCTCGCCTGCTTCAAGATGCCCGGCAGGTTGATTGAATTGGAGCCCGCTAGTGGTTTCTTCTTCTACGAGCAAAAAGCGTTGGTCTTGCTCAATAACTGCGGCAACTGTAACGTGCGGCTTCCAAACCATTGCAAAATTCCGGGCTATAAAAGCTAACATTTTACTAGATCTGGAGATATTATGCTGGTAAAAAAGATTCTGGGATAATGCTACCAGCTCTTCATAAAGGCCTTGTTAATTTTGTTGCAAATATTAAGAGTTGAAATTCGCCAGGATTGGCACTATGTTAGTAACTTGTAATATTTTACTATTTCAATTATGTCTGATTTTGATCCGTACAAAGATAAAGATGGCGACTTGGCTATTCAGGAAGCCAAGCCCAAGTTAAAAAGACCGCCTTTATACAAGGTTATCCTGTTAAATGATGACTTTACGCCGATGGATTTTGTCATTGAAATTTTGATGGATTTTTTTGCTATGCCTGAAGAAAAAGCAACTCAGGTGATGCTGCAAGTACATACGCAAGGGGTTGGTGTGTGCGGTACGTATTCTAAAGATGTTGCAGAAACCAAAGTCTATGTAGTTAACGACTATTCCCGAGAGCATCACCATCCGTTGATGTGTTCGATGGAAGAAGTGTAGGTTGGAGAGCTTATGTTAAGTAAAGAACTTGAAATTACGTTGAATAATGCCTTTAAAAATGCGCATGATAAACGACATGAATTTATCACGGTTGAACATTTGCTGTTGGCATTGCTCGAAAATGCTTCTGCGCAGCCGATTTTAATCGCCTGCGGCTGCGATATTAAGACCCTACGCGGCCAGTTGACGCAGTTTATTGATGAAACCACATCGCTAATTCCGGTCGGTATCCAGCGGGAAACCCAGCCTACCTTGGGATTTCAACGAGTGTTGCAACGCGCTGTTTTTCATGTGCAGGCATCTGACAAGAAGGAAGTTTCCGGTGCCAATTTATTTGTGGCCTTATTCAGCGAACAGGATTCCCACGCGGTTTATCTGTTAAATAAACAGGATATTTCACGGCTGGATGTGGTCAATTACCTGGCTCACGGCATTTCAAAAATTGACCCTGAACATGATTCGCCAAATAGCCCTTCACAGGAATCCGGCAATCCCGATGCCGAAGCTTCGGGCAGCCCGCTGGACAAGTACGCCACCAATCTCAACGAAGAAGCGCTAAAAGGCCGAATTGATCCTTTAATCGGCAGAGAAGCGGAGGTTGAACGCACTATTCAGACGCTTTGCCGCCGTCGCAAAAACAATCCTTTGCTGGTCGGCGAAGCCGGTGTAGGAAAAACGGCTATCGCAGAAGGCTTGGCGAAACGTATTGTTGAGGAGCAAGTGCCGGACGTTCTGATCAACAGTGTGATTTATTCGCTGGATTTGGGCGCCCTGGTTGCCGGCACCAAATACCGGGGAGACTTTGAAAAACGACTTAAAGCGCTGTTAAATCAACTTAACAAGGAGCCTGATTCGATTCTGTTTATTGATGAAATTCACACCATTATCGGCGCAGGTTCGGCTTCCGGCGGAGTGATGGATGCGTCCAATTTGATTAAACCGGCTCTGGCTTCCGGCCAGTTGCGTTGCATAGGCTCTACCACCTATCAAGAGTATCGCAGCATTTTTGAAAAAGATCATGCCCTAGCGAGAAGATTCCAAAAAGTCGATGTACTTGAGCCTTCCGTTGAAGACACTATCCTGATTTTAAAAGGGCTTAAATCACGCTTTGAAGAACACCATGATGTTAAATATTCCGCTGAAGCATTACGTGTCGCGGCGGAATTATCGGACCGCTATATTACCGACCGGCATTTGCCCGATAAAGCCATCGATGTTATCGATGAAGCCGGTGCAAAACAGCGTATGACGGCTGAGGCTGACCGCAAACAGCTTATTGATGTTGCCGAAATAGAAGATATCGTCTCCAAAATAGCCAGAGTGCCCGCAAAATCGGTATCATCCAATGACATCGACAAGCTGAGTAATCTGGAAAAAAACCTGAAAATGCTGGTCTTTGGGCAGGATGAAGCGATATCGGCACTGGCATCGGCGATAAAATTATCGCGCGCTGGCCTCAGGGATACGCAAAAAACTATCGGTTCATTTCTGTTTGCCGGACCGACAGGCGTAGGTAAAACCGAAGTGACGCGGCAGCTGGCTAAGGTGCTGGGCGTAGAATTGATTCGCTTTGATATGTCCGAATACATGGAGCGGCATGCCGTTTCCAGGCTGATAGGTGCGCCTCCAGGCTATGTAGGCTTTGACCAGGGCGGCTTATTAACCGAACAGGTTAACAAGCATCCTCATGCGGTATTACTGCTGGACGAATTGGAAAAAGCCCATCCTGATGTTTTTAATCTGTTATTGCAGGTAATGGATCACGGCTCATTGACCGACAATAACGGACGCAAGGCCGATTTCCGCAACATCATTCTAGTGATGACCACCAACGCAGGAGCGGAAGAATGCAGCCGTGCCTCTATCGGCTTTACCCATCAGGATCATGCTACCGACAGCTTGAAGGTTATCGAAAAAGGCTTCTCGCCAGAATTTCGTAACCGTCTGGATGCCATCATTCAATTTAAACCCTTGGATATTTCGATTATCGGACATGTGGTGGATAAATTCATCTTTGAATTGGAAGCCTTGCTGACAGACAAGCACGTAACACTGGCATTGGATAGCGATGCCCGCTTATGGTTGGCTGAACACGGTTGCGACCCAAAAATGGGAGCCAGACCGATGGCGCGACTAATTCAAGAGAAAATCAAGAAACCTCTGGCTAATGATTTGCTGTTTGGCGAGTTGGCGCACGGCGGACATGTGCGAATTTACGTGAAAGATAATGAACTGAACTTCGCTATAGAAAGCACTGAGTTGATTGTTCCTGAAGCCAATTTTTAATACGGCGGCCGCGTCCGCAACTGGTCTTTAATACGGCGGTCGAGCCATATAATTATTCAACAAACTTGCGTTAATCCTGTTGATAACAGGATTAACGCATACGAAATGTAATACGACCTTTGCTTAAATCGTAAGGAGTCATTTCAACTTTAACGCTGTCCCCGGTAAGAATACGGATATAATGCTTACGCATTTTTCCTGAGATATGCGCAGTCACGATATGACCGTTTTCCAGTTCGACGCGAAACATGGTATTAGGAAGCGTGTCAATCACCTTCCCTTCCATTTCAATTTGATCTTCTTTGGCCATTTATAATAATCCTTGGTATTTAAAGCGGCCAATAGTAACATAAACGCATTTTTAACAACAGTACATTTGTTTTCTTAACGGCCTATTAACCTGCGCTATCAATCAACTTAACAAATTCACTTTCCGCGAAAATATCTGCATTATTCTCCACCCTATCCAAATAGGTTTTACCCTCCAAGTGGTCAACTTCATGTTGAAATATTCTCGCCACAAACCCGCTTAGCCTAGCCTCCACCAAGCTGCCCTGTTGGTCTGTATAGCGGATCATTATGTCCCGATACCTCGGCACTAAGGCGCGTATTCCCGGAATACTCAAACAACCCTCCCAGTCCTTTTCTTGTATTTCCGACAAGACATCAAAGCGAGGATTAATCATTACCGTCGGCGCCATCAATGGCGCCGACGGATAACGAGGCGTAGGTCGTGAGGCAATAATAATGATCCGCTTCGATTCGCTGATTTGGGGCGCAGCAATGCCAACACCTTGAGTCGATGCCAGGGTACTGAACATAGCTTCAATTATCTGCCGAATCTCACCATCATGTACATCAGCGACAGTTTCAGCTTTTTGTCTGAGCACCGGATCGCCTAATTGGGCAATTTCACACACCCTTGTCATTGCAACTCATGCATAAGCACGGCCTGTGCCTGAATCGGTTCTTCAGCGTCGGCTTTTTGTAACCGTTGATAACTGCCGTCAGACTGTAATATCCACGCTTGAGTGTTATCGTTTAAATACAAATTCAGATCCTGCAAAATTCGGCCTTGCAATTTTTTATTTTCAATCGGAAAACAAATTTCAACACGCCGGAACATATTGCGATTCATTAAATCAGCACTGGATGCGTAAACTTCCCAGTCGCCGCCATTTTCAAACGCATAAACCCGGGCATGTTCCAAAAATCGCCCGATAATGGAACGCACTTCTATATTCTCAGAAACACCCGGAACGCCTGGCCGCAAACAGCACACGCCCCTGACAATCAATTTAACCTCAACCCCGGCCTGTGCTGCGCGGTAAAGCGCCCGAATAGACTGCTCTTCAACAACAGCATTCACTTGAATAATTATTTTTGCCGGTTTTCCGTTTTTGGCATGGCGTATTTCCCGTTCAATTTTATCCATCAAGCCACTATGCAAGGTGAACGGCGACTGCAACAGCTTATTCAATCGAGTTACTTTACCCAAACTGGTCAGCTGGGCAAATACCCGCCGGACATCCTCACCCAATTCCTTATCGCAGGAAAACAAGCCATAATCGGTGTAAATCTGCGCCGTTTTCGGATGATAATTCCCGGTACCCAAATGCACATAATTACGCAATTGCTTGCCTTCCCTTCTTAACACCAGACACATTTTGGCGTGGGTTTTATAGCCTACCACGCCATAAACCACGTGCACGGCAGCCTCTTGCAGTTTGGCGGCCAAATCGATATTGGCCTTTTCATCAAACCGCGCCCTCAACTCGATAACCACCGTCACCACCTTACCGGCTTTCGCCGCCGTGATTAAGGCGCTGACGATAGGCGAATCGGCTCCGGTACGATACAGCGTTTGCTTGATGGCCAGCACGTCAGGGGAAACCGCCGCCTGACGAATAAACTCAACAACCGGCGAAAAAGACTCAAACGGGTGATGCAGCAAAATATCGTGGCGCTTAATCGCCGCAAAGATGTCTTTGCTGCGTTCCAGTTGTTGCGGTAAAGCGGGTTTAAAGGGTGGGAATTTAAGATCGGGTCGACCGACCAGATCATTAATTTCCTGAATCCTGTTGAGATTGACCGGCCCGTCAACCAAAAACAAACGACCACGGTTCATCTCAAAACGATCCAGCAAAAATGTTACGGTTTCATCCGGGCATTTGGCGTCAACCTCCAAACGAACTTCATCACCGTAATTACGCATGGCCAACTCACCTTCCACGGCAAGCAACAAATCGTCAATGGCATCGTCATCGACAAAAAAATCACTATTCCGGGTGACTCTGAATTGATAGCAGCCTTTGACATTCATACCGTTAAATAACTGATCGATAAACGCATGAATAATCGATGATAAAAACACGAAATCCGCCGCTCCGCTAGCAGTATCCTCGACCGGCAATTGAATGATGCGCGGCAAGGCTCTTGGCGCTTGTAAAATAGCCCGACCGCTGTTTCTGCCGAAAGCATCTTTTCCGGTCAGGGAAATAATAAAAGTCAGACTCTTGTTGAGTATGCGCGGAAAAGGGTGCGCCGAATCCAGTCCGACCGGCGTTAAAATCGGCAGCAACTCATCATTGAAATAGGCTTCCAGCCATTTATGCTGCGCTTCGCTCCATTCCTTACGGCGAATAAAGCGAATGTTTTCCTCGGCCAGTTTGGGAATCAGAATCTCGTTAAGAACTTGATATTGCTCGTCAACCAGCTGATGGGCATGAACGGAAATCAGCTCCAGCTGCTCGGCAGGCGTCAAGCCATCCGGGCCGACGGCTTTGGGATCGATAGCCGCCATCTGAATAACACTGGCGACGCGAACCTCGAAAAACTCGTCAAGATTGGAACAAGAAATGCATAAATAATTAAGCCGTTCAAGCAGCGGCACTTTTTCATCTTTCGCCTGCGCCAAAACCCGCTTATTGAACTCCAGTAAGCTCAATTCCCGATTAATATAAAGTTCCGGTTTTTGAAGATCGATTATTTCTTCTATGTCGTTTATGTCCATGCTGTACTCAGGTTCAAAATCAGTTGCTACTATTTTTTCGTGATTCATCAGCTAAACCCTCTTTTTCCCTGCAAGCCTCCGGTGTGTAACGCAATAATACGCTCGCCAGGCTTGAAGTAGTGTTTTTTGATTAAATCGTAGACCGCGTACATCATTTTTCCGGTATAGACGGGCTCAAAAGGAATGTTGGTTTTCAACTCAAAGTCATTGGTAAATGCGTTTAATTCCGCATTGACTTTGGCAAAACCGCCAAAATGATAATCCAAGTTTATCTGCCAGTTATTGCGTGATTGTGACAACATAGCCTCAACCTCCCCCAGTAAAAAACCTGCGTTTTTTAATGCCGCAAACCCTAGCACCGACACCTGTTCCTGAGCTGCATCAATAATACCCGCCAAAGTCGTCCCGGTTCCACAAGGCACACAAAGTGTGTCGTATGGAATTTCTATCTCGTTAACCAGCTCGGCCACACCTTTCAATGCCAATGTTTGTGCCCCGCCCTCTGTCAACCAGTATTGACCCGGCTCTAAGCCAGGCAATGCCTGATGGTTTTTGTATTGCCTGAGCAATCGGTAATCGGCACGAGATACAAACCTCAGTTCCATACCCCAGTCTTTGATGTCCGACAACGTCGGCGTCAGTGTTACCGGTTGCTTACCACGAACAAGCCCGATAGTTTTCAATCCTAACACCTTACCCACATAAGCCAAAGCATGCAAATGATTAGAATAAGCGCCGCCCATGCTGATGATAGTATCCGCATCTAACGACAAGACATGATCAAGACTGTATTTAAGTTTGCGCCATTTGTTACCGGAAATCACCGGATGCAGCAAATCGTCACGTTTCATCCACAACTCGATTTGATATTGCGCAAGCATCGGATCATCGATCTTTGTTAGAATCGATGGCTTGAAAGTTTTTTCCAGCTTTATCAGTTCGGGGTGCATGTATGTGTGGACGTTATAACTTGATCGCAACCGGGCAGCAGATTATGGATTGTTTCAGTCTGCTGAGTTTACCCGCGCACCGTCCTGACTACAACATTCCGCCGGGGAAAAAAATTCTCGCCATCGTGGAACTGGAAGACGGCAACAACAGAGCCGTTAATTTGCACTGGGGATTGATTCCATCATGGTCAAAGGACCGAGCAATTTCCAGTCACTTGATCAATGCCAGAGCGGAAACCCTGACTGAAAAACCGTCATTTAAAAATGCTTATCGGCATCGACGCTGTTTGATTCCCGCTACCGGTTTTTTTGAGTGGCAGACCACCGATGCCGGTAAACGACCCTACCATATACATCAACCGGATCATGCCTTGTTCGCCATGGCTGGATTATGGGAGCATTGGGAACACGACCAGGAAACGGTTTATTCATGCACGATTATTACCACCGTTGCCAACGACAAAATAGCGTCTATTCATCAGCGAATGCCGGTTATTATCGCGCCCGGTGATTACCATCGCTGGCTGGCTAAAAAAACCGTAGCTGTCGAGATCGCCGATTTTTTAGCCGCCGACGCCTACCGCAGCATGCTGGTTACTCCGATCAGCACACGGATCAACAATCCGCTGCATAATGATGAGAGTTGTTTAAGATAGACTTTCAGTAATTTCCAATAAGGGGTTTATCCAAACAATTGTCCACGAAAGGCACGAAAAACACGAAAGCCTGCAACACGATTATTCTAACTGCTTTTTTCGTGATTTTCGTGTTTTTTCGTGGACGATCTTTCCTGCCTACTTTGTCTTCTTGGACTTAGATTTGGCAGCCGGTGTTTCTACAATCAAATCGGGTTTATAAGACTTATAATCCGGCGCTATGCTGATCAATAATGTCAACAAGGCCGCAACATAGGGAACCGCTTGCACCGAAAGGATGGCTATCCATAGTTTGCCGCTGAAATTATCAAAATGCTCCAGAGAAGCCATCATCCCGATAGCCACGCTCAACAATATCAACAAAAACAGCTCCTGCCGTATGGTGACCAAGCCGGCCAATAAAGGACTATGTTTTTCAAACTTGGGGGTGCGCATAAACGGTTTTCCCGAGGTAAACAGACCCTGCATGGTACCCTTGGCGACGGTATGGGTTAAGGCCAATCCTGACAGTGATGCGCCCAATGATTGCCAGATGGAACACGGAACACGAGCCTGATACAGCCATAAGCCACGGATAATTTTAAAGCTGAATATTCCCACCGTCGGCAATAAAAAGGCATTGGCCGGAAGCTCGCTGTGTATCGGATCGTAAAGAATCACTGCAGTTAGGATCAAGCTGGTGATGGTAAAGACCAACGCCAGCGCATCCGAAAACCACGGCAGCCAACCGGCAATAAAATAATACTTCTGGGCGGGTGTCAGCTTAGGTTCTTTAGCGGGCAAAAAGCTGCGCCAATGCGCCTTGATAATTTGCATCGCGCCATAAACCCAGCGATAGCGTTGGGTCATGTAGCCGGACATGGTGTCAGGCATAACGCCTTTACCGAATGAATCCTTGACGTAAACCGAATCATAGCCCGCTTCATACAGACGCAAACCCAACTCGCTGTCTTCACAGATACACCATTCCGACCATTTGCCTACCTCCAGCAACGCAGACTTTCTGATCATCGTCATCGTGCCGTGCTGGATGATCGCGTTGTATTCGTTTCTTTGTACCATGCCGATATTGAAAAATCCGGCGTATTCCCAGTAACAAAAAGATTTAAAGGCGCTTTGGTCGCGGTCGCGGTAATCCTGGGGCGATTGGATGAAACCGACATTCTCATTGTCGAAATAAGGCACCATCGCATTAAGCCAATCCGGAGACAGGATGTAATCGCTGTCGATAACCGCGATAATCTCGGCATCAGGAGCCGTTTGTTCAAGCGCATGATTGATCGCGCCCGCTTTAAAGCCCGGCCAGTTTTCCAGATGGAAAAATCTGAACTTTGGCCCCAGGCGTTCGCACTCATCACGCACCGGCTCCCAGATCGCTGGATCTTTGGTGTTATTGTCCATCACCAATACTTCCATATTGGGATAATCCACCTTGTCCAGAGCCTCCAAGGTCATACGCACCATATCGGGCGGCTCGTTATGGATCGGCAAATGCAACGATACCTTGGGATATTTAAACTCAGGAGACGGCTTAAGCGGCTGAAAAGTCCTGGCCGTGTTTCGGTGCCAGACGACTTCGGCTATTTCCAGACTTTCTATTAACAGGATGACTGCGGCCATGACCTGCATCAAGATAAGGATGCCCCAAAACACCATGGTAATATTGGTTTGATATTGCTGAGCGCCTATCGATACAGACCAGAAAATTGTCGATGCGGCAAGATTGGCAATCAGCCCAAAAAACAACAAACCGGGCAGTTTTAAGCTGCTGCGGGTAAATAAAAACAAAACCATTAAAACGACGCTGAAAACAGCCGCGCCGGTTGCCCAATGCTCCCAGTTAGGCATCGCAATAACATCGCTATCCATAGGATATTTGGGTTGTCTATCCGCATTAAAAATACCCCAATAAGCACCAGCCGAGCCTTCCAGTGACATTTTCCAAGGCTGATCAAACGCCTCTACAATATAATAATTAACTTTTTCAGCATCGGCCCGATTGAGGAAGTTGCGCAGGAATTTTGCCTGATTGGACACCGATGCCGTCGCATGTTTAAACGGTTGCCCGTCTGAAGGCCAACCGACCTCGGTAATGACAATAGGCTTATTGGGATAAGCTTTTTGCAGGTCATGATAACGGTCGAAAACATAATCGACAGCATCTTCGGCCGCAATGCCTTCCCAATAAGGCAGAATATGGACGGCGATAAAATCGACTTCTGGAACCAGCTCAGGATGTTTAAGCCATATATCCCATGTTTCAGAGGTACTGACCGGCCGCCAGGTATTTTTTTTGACTTCCCTGATATATTCGATCAGTTGTTCTGCAGTCATATCGCCACGGAGTAAAACCTCGTTACCCACCATAACACGAACGATGTTAGGATTATTCTGATGGCTGACATTGATTAAGGTTTCGATTTCTTGTCGATTCTTTTCAAGATTGCCATCAATCCAGGCACCCACTGTGGTATTCAGATTATGCTTGGCGGCCAGTTCAGGAATCTTGTCCAGACCTTTAAGTACGCTGTAGGTACGAACGGCGTGGACTTTATTGGCTAGCAAACTCAAGTCGCGATCAATATCGGCTTCGCTTGGAAAGGTATTGCTTGTTTGTGTGTCCTGCTTTCTCATGGGGTCGAAAGTGACGCCCATCGTAGTTTTAGTCCAAGGTTGCAATTGCAGGGGGTTATTAACATAACTCCAAATGCTGAAATTAATAAAGACGAGTAGTGCGAGTGCAATGACAGTAACTATCTTGGTTTTCATTTAGTTGCTCGAGTATTCTGCTGGACTGAGAAAAATATTTGTTTGATTGTGCATATTAAAAACATTATTCGGCTTATCGTAAGTTTTCGATTCCGGGGGGCACCGCCGGAACCGTTTCTGGAGAGCGACTATTAAAGCAACAGATTCTTACCTAAATCCATGTCGGTATATACATTGAATTAATAACGTTTGAGTATCATTTTTTTATATAAAGATCAGTAATTGAGCCGGTGATCATTTCGGCGGCGAAGGCGAAGGTCTCGGACAACATCGGATGCGCATGGACAGTCAAACCAATATCTTCGGCATCAGCGCCCATTTCCAGGGCCAGTACCGCTTCGGCAATTAGTTCGCCTGCATTGGGTCCAACCATGCCTGCGCCGAGTATCCTGCCGGTTTCCTTTTCACACAGTATTTTGGTCAAGCCTTCCTTGCGCCCCAGACTTAATGAGCGTCCGCTGGCCGCCCAAGGGAAAACCGCTTTGTCATAGTCTACGCCCTGCTGTTTCGCCTGATTTTCAGTCAGACCCATCCAGGTGACTTCGGGATCGGTATAGGCAACAGAAGGAATAGTTAACGCATCAAAACCGGCCTTATGTCCGGCTGCCACCTCAGCGGCAACTTTGCCTTCGTGAGTCGCTTTGTGAGCCAGCATCGGATTACCGACTATATCGCCTATCGCAAAGATATGCGGGACATTGGTGCGTTGCTGCTTGTCGACTGCGATGAAACCGAGCTCATCGACATTAACCCCTGCCAACTCCGCACCGATCAGCTTGCCGTTTGGTCTACGTCCTACCGCGACTAAAACCGCATCGAACAATTCTGATTCAGGAGCCCCCTTCCCTTTATCGCCAGGGATGGTGTGTATGCCGTCAGCCGGCTGGGAGCCGGCACGGTCAAAGCTAACTTTCAGGCCTTTTTTGTCAGCCGCAATCGAAGTAATCCGAGTTTCCAACCAGATGTTTTTATATTGCTTTTTAATGCGTCGGTACAACGGGGTAACCAGATCATTATCGCAACCGGGAATAATCTGATCCATCAGTTCGACCACGCTGATTTCCGATCCCAATGCATGGTAAACCGTGGCCATTTCCAGACCTATAATGCCGCCGCCGACGATCAACAGTTTTTTGGGGATTTCTTTTAATTCCAGCGCGTCGGTCGAATCCCATAAACGCGGATCATCATTCGGGAAAACCGGGATTTTAGTAGGATGCGATCCGGCAGCAATAATCGCCTGCTCAAAACTGACGGTAGTTACCCCCGTTTCGGTTTGTACCTCGACCGTATTCGCTGAGGTAAAATGCCCCGTACCCTGGATCAGGATCACTTTGCGTTGTTTCACCAAACGGGCCAGTCCATCAACCAGCGATTTGGTCACGCTTTCTTTCCATGAGCGAATTTTGTCTATATCGAAATTCGGTTTGCCGTAACTAAGACCATGTTGTTCAAATTCATTAACTTCATGAACAATCTGCGCGACATGCAGCAGAGATTTAGACGGAATACAGCCGACATTAAGACACACGCCGCCAAGAGCCGAATAGCGCTCAATCAATACCACTTGCTTGCCTAAATCGGCAGCGCGAAATGCTGCCGTGTAACCGCCAGGGCCGCCGCCCAATACCAGAACTTCAGCCTGTATTACCGACTCATCAACCGCTGGATTAGCATCCATATTATTCTTCCTGCTTAAAGTTAAGTGTAATCAATTACGATGGAACGCAGATGACGCTGATGGTTATGATAATCGCGGATAATCCAAAAAAATCTCATTAACTAATGTTACGCACCGACTACGAACTATCAATAACTTACGGTCATTTTTTGCTTCGTAAGTTATTGATTTTTGGTTTGCCCGCGTAACATCAATTATTAAATCATAATTATCTGCGTCCTCAGCGTTCTATTTTTTACAGCAACAACCTGCGAATATCGCCCAAATACTGTTTGACGGCAGCCATGAAACGCGCGCCTTCTGCTCCATCAATCACGCGATGATCGTAAGTCAGGTCGAGCGGCAACATCAGACGCGGCAAAAATTCCTTGCCATTCCAGACCGGCTGCATTTTGGCGCGGGTAACGCCGAGTATCGCCACTTCCGGAGCATTGACGATAGGCGTAAAAGCGGTGCCGCCGATACCGCCAAGACTGGAAATAGTGATACAACCGCCTTGCATATCGGCAGGCATCAGCTTACCCAATCGGGCTTTGTTGCTTTTCTCAGCCAATTCGACGGACAATTCATTGATGCCTTTACGGTTGACATCGCGTAACACCGGAACCACTAAACCGTTGGGCGTATCGACCGCGATGCCGATATTTAAATATTTCTTGAATATCAGTTTTTCGCCATCGGCAGACAATGATGCGTTAAATTGCGGAAACTGTTCCATAGCAACTACCAGCGCCTTGATGATAAATAGCAGACCGGTGATTTTGATGCCTTCCTTGGATTTTTCGGCATTCAGTGCAACGCGGAACGCTTCCATTTCGGTAATATCGGCTTCATCGTGGTAGGTGACCATCGGCAGATTCAGCCACACGCGATTCAGATTTTTCCCTGTCAGCCGTTTGATTTTGCTAAGTTGTTGCTCTTCCGTCTCGCCGAATTGGGAGAAATCAATACTCGGCATTGCAGGAATTCCACTGCCGCCTTGTGCTGCGCCTTCGGTCATGACCTTCTTGACGAAATTTCTCACATCCTCTTTTAAGAGGCGTCCTTTGCGGCCGCTGCCGGAGGTTATTTTTTGTATATCGACGCCCAGTTCGCGGGCAAAAAGCCGAACCGCCGGTGTGGCGTGAGCCGCTCTGGCAACATCTATACCAGCCAAGGATTCAGGCTTAACAACGACAGCTTCAACCGGTGCAACTGCAACTGCTTGCTGTACCGGTTGCGCAATACCAACCTCTTCTTCGACAACGCTCGGAGTCACCGTTTCGGTACTTGGCAATAGCGTCACCACCAGCGTCCCTTCGGAGACCTTATCGCCGGGCTTGATAAACAGTTCCTGCACAATACCCGCAGCGCTGGCCGGTAAATCCATGCTGGCCTTGTCGGTTTCGAGCACCGCCAGGGTTTGTTCCAGTTTTACCGTGTCGCCCGGCTTAACCAAGACATCGACGACATCAATATCCGCGACATTGCCGACATCAGGAACCTTAATTTCAATTAGAGCAGCCATATGTTCAATTCCTTCCGTTAAATTAGCCAGGGAGATGTTACATCAGGGTTTATGCCGTATTTGGCAATCGCCACATCCACTTTGGCGGCATCGAACTGCCCCAGGTCTGCCAAGCTTTTTAGTGCCGCAATGGTGACATGGTAGCGGTCTACCTCAAAAAACCGGCGCAGATTTTCGCGGGTATCGGAACGGCCAAAACCGTCGGTACCCAATACCGTATAAGGGGCGGAAATTAGGCTGCGAATCTGTTCGGCAAAGGCGCGGGTGTAATCGCTGGCGGCAATCACCGGGCCTTGCGCATCGGCAAGGCAGTGCGTGACATGCGGCTGCTTGGGCGTTTCGGTGGGATGCAGGCGATTCCAGCGCTCACAGAATTGACCGTTTCTGGCCAGTTCGTTAAAGCTGGTGCAACTCCATAAATCGGCTTCAACGCCCCAGTCGTTACGCAGCAATTCGGCAGCCGCTTCGACTTCGCGGAAAATAGTTCCCGAACCCAATAACTGTACGCGCGGCACTTTCTTTTTAGCGCCTTTCTTGAAGCTGTACATGCCTTTGAGTATGTCCAATTCCACGCCTTTAGGCATCGCGGGATGGGCATAATTTTCGTTCATCACGGTGATGTAATAGAAAACATCTTCCTGCTCGACGTACATGCGCCGTAAACCGTCCTGAATAATCACCGCCAGTTCGTAGGCATAAGTCGGATCGTAGGACACGCAGTTGGGTACGGTTGCCGCCATCAAATGACTGTGCCCATCTTCATGTTGCAGACCTTCGCCGTTCAGCGTGGTTCTGCCCGCCGTGCCACCCATTAAAAAACCGCGGGTGCGTTGGTCGGCGGCCGCCCAGATTAAATCGCCGACTCGCTGAAAGCCGAACATCGAATAATAAATAAAGAACGGAATCATCGGCACGTTATGGGTCGAATACGAAGTACCCGCAGCAATCCAGTCGCACAAACCGCCCGCTTCATTGATGCCTTCCTGCAAAACCTGCCCGTGTTTATCTTCCTTATAGAACATCAGCTGATCGGCATCTTGCGGAGTATACAACTGACCGACCTGCGACCAGATGCCCAGCTGCCGGAACATGCCTTCCATACCGAATGTTCTCGATTCGTCGGGAACGATCGGCACGATGCGTTTACCGATATTATTGTCTTTAGTCAGAATGTTAAGCAGACGCACAAAAGCCATGGTCGTGGAGGTTTCCCGACCTTCACCGCTGGCTTCCAGCAACGGCTTGAAATCGCTCAATACCGGCACATCCAGTGCGTAAGATTTGGCCCTTCTGGCAGGCAAATGGCCGCCCAGTTCGTTACGGCGTTTGTGCATGTAAGCCAGTTCTTTTGAGCCTTCGGCAAAGCTCAGATAAGGCAGGTCGTTCAGCTCTTCATCAGTCACCGGCAACGCATAACGGCTACGGAAGTTACTTAACGAACTGGGGCTCATTTTTTTCTGTTGATGAGAGATATTCTGGGCTTCTCCTGAATCGCCCATGCCATAACCTTTAATGGTTTTAGCCAGGATGACTGTGGGCTGGCCTTTATGGTTTACCGCTGCATGGAAAGCGGCAAAAACTTTAACCGGATCATGTCCGCCGCGATTAAGTTCATAGATGTCACGATCCGACCAGTCGGAAACCATGGCTTTTAATTCCGGGGTATTAAAGAAATGTTCGCGCACATAGGCGCCGTTTTTAGCTTTAAAAGTTTGATAATCGCCATCGACACAGGACATCATACGAGCCGCCAGCAGTCCGTCTTTATCACGAGCCAGCAACGCATCCCAACGCTGTCCCCAAACCAGCTTGATCACATTCCAACCGGCACCGCGAAATTCACTTTCCAGTTCCTGAATGATTTTGCCATTGCCGCGCACCGGTCCATCGAGACGTTGCAGATTGCAGTTGATCACAAAAATAAGATTATCCAGTTTTTCCCGTCCGGCCATACCGATGGCGCCCAAAGATTCAGGCTCATCAGTTTCACCATCGCCCAGGAAGCTCCAGACCTTGCGATTTGAAGTATCGGCAAAACCGCGATCCTGTAGATAGCGCATAAAACGAGCCTGATAAATAGCCATAATCGGCCCAAGCCCCATGGAAACCGTCGGAAACTGCCAAAAATCCGGCATCAGCCAAGGATGAGGATAAGACGGCAAACCATTGCCGTTCACTTCCTGACGAAAGTTATCCATCTGTTCCAGCGTCAATCGTCCCAGCAAAAAAGCGCGGGCATAATCACCCGGCGTTAAGTGGCCTTGGGTATAAATCAGATCGCCGTCATGTTGATCTGAAGGCGCATGCCAGAAATGGTTATAACCTACATCATATAAAGTAGCTGCCGATGCAAAACTGGCAATATGCCCACCGACGTTGGTGTGCTTATTCGCCCTTAACACCATCATCATCGCATTCCAGCGCACATAAGCGCGAATATTGTGTTCTATATCAATGTTACCGGGAAACTGCGCCTGTTGTGCCACAGGAATGGTATTAATATAGGCGGTATTGGCGCTGAAAGGGATATCGAATCCCGCATGCCGGGTCACCTCAACCAAGCGCTCAATCAGGAAGTGTACACGCTCGCTGCCGTCGTGATCCAACACGGCTTGCAGCGCTTCAATCCACTCCCTGGTTTCTGCTGGATCGATGTCATTCTGTCCGGTGATTTTTGAGATTAAACTGTTGGTCATTGATTGATCCTGTTACGACGGGTATGCATGGATTAAAAATTGCGAGTTAGTTTTACCCAAAGGGCGCAAGAACGTAAAGTAACCCGGCATTTTACTGAAATAGTAAAAATAAGCCAGAAACGCTCCCTTTATTGCGCACAGTATAAACAATGCGGGGGGGACAATGCACCCGATTCGTCATTTTAATGTTCAAATGGGGTAACTGATTCAGGTTTTGCTGGTCGGATGTTTGTTTTTTTACAACATGACGGTTTATCATAGACCAAGTTACCCCCAAAATCAGGGCAGACCAATTTTTCACCCACCAACACTCATCTTACTGATAAAACATGGATTTAATATTAACGCTTAAAAGTATCATTCTGGGCCTTGTTGAAGGCCTGACCGAATTTTTACCGATTTCCAGTACCGGGCATTTAATCCTGGTTGGCGACCTGATGGATTTTAATGATGACAAGGGCAAGTTGTTTTCAATTGTTATTCAAGTCGGTGCCATCCTGGCTGTATGCTGGGAATATCGCGCCAAAATCGCCACCGTTATCAGAGGCTTGCCCAACTCGACGCAGGCGCGAAAATTCGTCGTTAACCTGATGATTGCGTTCGTGCCGTTAGCGAGCCTGGGCTTACTGTTCGGCAAATACATCAAAGCCGTATTGTTCAAGCCCATTCCGGTGGCTCTGGCGTTTATCGTCGGCGCTTTCGTGATTATCTGGGCAGAGAAACGGGATCATAAAATCCGCATTCACGAAGTCGAAGATTTGAGCTCACTGGATGCATTAAAACTTGGCATCGCACAGGCTTTCGCGTTGATTCCGGGAGCGTCACGATCCGGCTCAACCATCATCGGCGGCTTGTTATTCGGCCTGTCGCGCAAAGCCTCAACCGAATTTTCGTTTTTTTTAGCAATTCCCACGCTGGTTGCAGCCAGTATTTATGATTTGTATAAACATCGCGATTTATTAGAGTTGGCAGTCGACGCACCCTATTTTATCGTTGGCCTGATCACCGCATTCCTCAGTGCACTACTGGCCATCAAGGGGTTATTGCACTATATCAGCCATCATGATTTTATTGTTTTCGCCTGGTACCGCATAGCCTTTGGCTTGATTGTTATTGCTACGTCATACAGCGGCCTAGTGCAATGGACGGTTGATTAATCCTAAAAACTGCAGTTAGTCCACGAAAGACACGAAAGAAATCAGTATGTTGTATTACGCAGTCATTCACCTTTTGGGTGACGATCTACAACTGGGTATCTCTTTGAATATTTTCGTGCTTTTTGTGTTTTTCGTGGATCAAATGATTTTTCTAGGTTAATACAACTTGAGCAGGACAACTGAACAGATTCCGCGCGGCCAAGCAAAAATCCGTTTTACAACACCGCCAATGCGCTTTCATAATCAGGCTCGTTAGCGATTTCACCAACCAATTGCGTGTATATCACCTTGTCATGCTCATCGATAATGACGATGGCACGGGCGGTCAAACCGCGAAGGAAGGTATCAACAATAGTTACGCCGTAATCATCGGCGAAACTGGAGCGGAAAGTAGACAGGGGGATAACATCTGTTAAGCCTTCCGATTCGCAAAAACGACTCTGGGAAAAAGGCAGGTCGGCAGAAACAACTAACACAACAGTGTTGTCCAGATGCGAGGCTTTCTGGTTGAATTTGCGCGTTGATGCGGCGCAGGTTGGCGTGTCCAGACTGGGGACAATATTCAGTACTTTTCTTTTCCCGGCATAGCTTGCCAGGGTGACATCCACTAACTCGCGACTGGTCAGGGAAAATGCCGGCGCATCACTGCCTACTGCGGGTAATTCGCCGGATGTATTTAGGGGTTTGCCTTGAAATGTGATGGTAGCCATGGTGGTTTCCTGTAGTCTTGGTTTAATACCTTAATAACAGGCAAAAGGCAAAGGACGAAAGGCAAAAAAACACAGACCTCACCCTTTGCCTTTCGCCTTGCATTTTAATCCTTCTTCTTGCTTTTTACCCGCTTCATCAAACGTTCACGCTTCTTTACCTGCCATTCGGTCATTTTTCTCTTTTGCCCGTGAAATGGATTGGCCGGCGATTTAAACACTAAGCGTATCGGCGTTCCGACCAGACTCATTTTGTCACGGTAGTAGTTCATTAAATAACGCTTGTAAGACTCCGGCAGCGCATCGGTTTGTACGCCGTGGATAACCACGACAGGCGGGTTTCTGCCGCCCTGATGGGCGTATTTCAGCTTAATACGCCGCGTATTCACTATCGGCGGTTGATGCGCAGTGGTGGCTTCTTTTAAGATTCGTGTCAACACCGGCGTGGACATGTCGAGCATTGCCGTTGCGTACAATTGCTGCACAACATCAAACATTTTGCCGACACCACTGCCATGCAGCGCAGAAATCGGGTGTTTTTCCGCAAACTCAAGAAAAGACAGCTTGATATCGAGTTGCCGGTTAATGGTGACTTTTTGGTCGGCAGTGATGCCGTCCCATTTGTTCAGACCGATAATCAAGGCTCTTCCGGCTTCCAATACCAGACCTAATAAATGCGCGTCCTGGTCGGTGATGCCTTCTTGGGCATCAATCAGGTAGATAACGACATTGGATTTTTCAATCGCCTGCAACGATTTAATGACGCTGAATTTTTCAATAGTCTCGGATATTTTGGATCTTCTGCGCATTCCGGCGGTATCGACCAAGGTGAACAACTTGCCATTGCGCTCAAAAGGGATGTAGATACTGTCACGCGTCGTGCCCGGCTCATCATAGACGATAACCCGTTCTTCGCCCAACAAGCGGTTGACCAGGGTTGATTTGCCGACATTGGGTCTTCCGACCACAGCGATGCCGATTCCGCCATGTTGCTCTTCCTCGTCACTAGCGTCCGGCGGCAACAGTTCGTTAACTTTTTGCAGTAATTCAGGTATGCCTCTGCCATGGGAAGCGGCGATCTGCACCGGCTCGCCCAACGCCAGCGAATAAAAATCGGTGCTAGCGAGACTGGCATCAAGGCCGTCAACCTTGTTGGTGACCAATATAATCGGCTTTTGCAGCTTTCTCAGGGTATCGGCGATTACCTTGTCGGAAGCGCTCAGGCCTTCTCGTGCGTCAACCATAAAGAATACGATGTCCGCCTCTTCCAGCGCGACCTGCACCTGTTTTCTGGCAAAGCTTTCTATGCCTTCGGCGTCATCGGCTATACCGCCGGTATCGACAACCAGGCAGGGACGATCACCTAGCTTTACCCGACCGTATTGCCTGTCTCGGGTTAATCCTGAAAAATCCGCAACCAGAGCATCGCGGCTGCGCGTTAAATAATTAAACAATGTGGACTTGCCCACATTGGGTCGCCCTACTAGGGCTATTACAGGTAACATATTTTTTATTGGACTTTTAACGCGGCAAGTGTGCCGTCTTTTGCATAAATATAAACGGTATTATCTACCACGATTGGCTGGGCATCAATTGGGCCGTCTGTCACTTGTACACGACCCAGCTGCCTGCCATCGGTACTGGACAACCAATGCACGTAGCCTTCAAGATCGCCCACTACCACATAATTTTCATAGACGGCGGGAGCAGTTAATCTTCTTTGATGCAAATCCTGTTGCTTCCACAAGGATGCGCCGCTGCGCTGATCCAGTTGCATGACATGGCTTTGGGAATCTGCCAGGTACAAGTACCGATAGTCGCTACTCAAACCGGAATGCGACGAAATACTTTCATTGCGCCACATCACATCGCCATCCACTTCCGAAATAGCCGCTATGCCGCCCTGATAACTGGCAACATAAATCACCCCGTTAATGACGATAGGATCGACATCCAGATCAACCAGCCGTTCAATCTCAGAGCGCCCTTTGGGAATGGCAATGCTGGTTTCCCACGCATATTTGCCGTCAACCAGGCGCAAGGCCATTAGTTTTCCGTTGTCGTAACCGCCGATCACCTTATCCTCAACAATCAACGGCGATCCGGTTCCGCGCACACTTAAGGCCGGTACGGTGCGCTCATACCCCCAAAGCTTGCCGCCCGCCTTTTCATCAAGAGCGACCACCGCGCCATCCGTGGTACGGACTACAACAATATGATTGGCGACGACCGGCACCGAAAGCACTTCGCTGGATACTGCAACTTTCCACAATACCGCTCCGGTTTCAATATTTAAGGCCATGACTTCGGCATCGCTGGAACCCAAAATCACGGTGCCTTCGCCCAGTCCCGGCCCACCGGAAAAGTGCACCTCGGTTTCAGTCTCCCAAAGCAAATCACCGGTCGTCAGGCTTCTGGCTTGCACCACGCCTTCACGATCCGCCGCCAGTATTTTTCCACTGCCGATGACCGGTATCAATTTTAACGATTGCTCGTCAGCACCTACCCCCACCGATTCCTTCCAGATGACATCGATCTGAATTTCAGGAGTGTACTCCACCAGGAGACTCGGAGGCGCCGTATTATCTTCACCGCCGCTAAAGTAATCGGTAATGCCTGAAACTGATTCGCTAAGCGTATCAACAGCCGTACAGCCGGTTAATAAGGTGATAGCAAAGAAGGCGCAGGGCGTAAGGCAAAAGGCGAAAAAACCTTTAGCCTTACGCCTTTCGCCTTTCGCCTGACTCATATAGCTTGAATAGTTACTCATTATTTTTAAGTTTATAGCTTTTCTTGAGCGGTCAGATCATCGATTTTGAACTGTAACAACGGTGACTGCTGGCCAGCTCTCAAGGCATTCTGATACGAAGTGCGCGCCTCATCCAAACGATCCAGGGCTACGTACAAATCACCGACTAATTCATCGTAATTAGCTGAATAGCTGGCCGCCGTTTTGGCATCGACGTCGTTAATTATCTGTAAACCCTGTTCATATTCACCGGTAGCAAGCATTAGACGTACCAGTCTTATCTTGGCGATATTACTCAGATGTTTACTCGACTCTGCCGCAACCGTTTTCAAAATCTGCTTTGCTGCGGCGAAATCACCTTGCTCGGACTTTAATTTGGCCTGCAATAAACTACTGAATGCCGCATATTCGGAACCTTTAAATTGCTCCCGCATACGTTCAGCCAGCTTGTCCACTGTGTCTTTTTTACCATCGTCCAGCGCTTTAAGTAATTGACTATAAGCTGCAGAAGCTTGCGCCGCCTGCTCTTTTTTATGATCCTGCCAATAATTCCAACCCAGAATAATGACAATACCCATAACCAAACCGACGATGATAGAGATTGAGTTTTCTTTCCACCATCTTTTTAAGGCTTCAACCTGTTCTTCTTCTGTATCGTACATTTCCACTTGTTTTTCTCTTGTTTGATGTTTAAAAAAGGCGAAAGGCGAAAAGCAAAGGGCGAAAGGTACAATTTTTTGCCCTTTGCTTTTCGCCTTTTAAACCCATGTTATCGGTGTTCTATCAAAAATTCAACCGCCTGCTGCTGAGTCATATTCTGCTGTTCTTGCTCATTATTACGTAGCGGTTTGACGCTGACCTCACCGCGACTCACTTCATCGTCGCCAAGAATGATCGCAAATTCGGCACCGCTTTTGTCGGCTTTTTTAAACTGACTCTTGAAACTGCCTCCGCCGCAATTCACCTGTAATTTCAAGCCGGGTATTTCATTCCTGATCGTTTCAGCAAAACGCATGCCTTCTTGTTCAGCGGCTTCGCCGACCCGGATCATATACACATCGACGGGGCTTGCCAGCTGCACGTTAGCCAACGTTTCCATCAAAGCCAATAAGCGCTCAATACCCATCGCAAAACCGACCGCATGATTCGGCTTGCCGCCCAGCTGTTCGATCAGCCCGTCATAACGCCCGCCGGCGCAGACAGTACCTTGAGATCCCAACTCATCGGTGACCCATTCAAAAACAGTCTTGCTGTAATAATCCAGGCCGCGTACCAATCGAGAGTTAAGCTCGTAGCCTATACCCAAATCATCCAATATCGTGGTGATCGCGTTAAAATGCTGCCGACTGTCATCGCCCAGATACTCCGTCAATTCCGGTGCGTTGGCGACAACCTGCTGCATCGCCGGGTTTTTGGTATCCAAAATTCGCAACGGATTAGTCTTTAGCCGACGCAAACTGTCTTCATCCAACCGTTCCAAATGGCCTTGAAAATAGTTGACCAGACTTTCGCGATATACCATGCGCTCAGGCATAGTGCCCAAGGAATTAAGCTGTAGACGCACCTTATCGCGGATGCCCAGCTTTTTCCACAGCCGATCCATCAGCAAAATCAATTCCGCATCAATATCAGGACCTGCCATGCCGTAGGTTTCGACGCCCAGTTGAAAAAACTGGCGATAACGGCCTTTTTGCGGACGCTCATGTCGATACATCGGCCCGTAATACCATAACCGGTGCACCTGATTGTGTAACAAGCCATGTTCAAGGCAGGCTCTAAGACAACCGGCCGTACCTTCGGGACGCAGGGTTAAGGAGTCGCCGTTCCGATCATCAAACGTGTACATTTCTTTTTCGACGATGTCGGTTACTTCGCCAATCGAACGCTTAAAAAGTTCAGTTTTTTCGACGATCGGCAGCCGTATTTCACTGTAACCATAAGCGCCGAGTACGTCTCTGATGCATTGTTCTGCATATTGCCAGAGAGGCGTCTGTTCGGGAAGCACATCGTGCATCCCGCGAATTGCTTGAATATTATTGGCCATATTTAAATAGGGTTGATGTCACGGATTTAAATAACCTCTCATTAATAAGGGGTAAACCTACAAAAAACAAAACGAGGCAAAAGGCAAAGGACGAAAGGCAAAAAAACACAGCCTTCGCCCCTTGCCTTTCGTCTTTCGCCCTTCGTCTTTTAATTAAAAACCGTTAAGTTCTAAAATTTTCTTTGCTTCGGTTGAAAGCGGAAATTTTTCCAGCAACAAGTTTTTATATTGCTTGGCAAGCTCTTTATTGCCCAGTGCCCGCTCGGCTTGCGCGGCAAGCCATAAGGTTTCCGATGTGTGGCCGGCAACGCCAAGATAGCGCTGCAAAAAACCTTTTGCCGCCCAAAAATCGCTTTTTTCATAAGCTATTTTCTGCATTTCCGCTAATGCCGGCGCGTAGGCCTTATTAAATTGCAATGCTTGTCTGAAATAATTTTCGGCTTGCTGTTTTTGCCCCATGCCCAGTTGGCAACGTCCGGCATTGGTTAATGCCAGCCATTGTCTATCGTTTAGCGGATTTGAACTTGCCTCAGCCAATAACGCCATGCCGTCTTCAAGCTCACCATGCTCACAGAGGAAGCGACCCAAATTATTTTTCACCGCCAAGTCATCAGGCGTCAAATTCAGGGCCGTCTCATAATGATCTTTGGCTTTATCGGGCTGATTTAATTTTTCATATAAAAAAGCCAGGGCATTATGCGCCTGTGCATTATCCGAGTTATTTTTTAATGCAAGCAGCAAATTTTCCTTAGCCAGCTCCAGCTTATTCATGCTGAGATAGCGCACCCCCAACTGCAAATGTATATCGCCGGCATTATCATGTTTAATGTTGCTCGCTGAACCACAGCCAACCAACATCACCGCAAGCAGGATCAGTGCAAATCGATTCGCCTTTTTTGATGAATCAAGCTGCACGTTCGGAACCTGCCGCATCGAGTTTTAAGTGCCTGCGACTTTTATCCTGAACTTGCCCTACCAGTTGACCGCAGGCCGCATCAATATCTTCGCCGCGCGTCTTTCTGACCGTGGTGATTATGCCGGCGTCAGTTAACAGCGTTTTAAAACGGTTGATCGTTTCACTGTTTGAACAGCGGTAAGACGATGAGGGAAACGGGTTAAACGGTATTAAATTGACTTTTGACGGCACCGTTTTTAACAGTTTGACCAATCCCCGTGCATCCTGCAGCGAGTCATTAATACCGTCCAGCATCACGTATTCAAAGGTGACGGTGCGGCGCGGCGCTATCTTGGCGTTATCCCGGCACGCCTCCATTAACTCCTTCAATGGATATTTTTTATTGATCGGAACCAGCTCATCCCTTAATTCATCGGTCACTGCATGTAACGACACCGCAAGACTGACATCGCATTCCTGAGTTAACCGGTACATGGCAGGCACTACGCCCGAGGTACTGACAGTCACCCGACGCTTGGACAAGCCGAAGGTAAAATCATCCATCATCAGATTCATCGCCGCGACTGAATTGTTAAAATTAAGCAGCGGTTCGCCCATGCCCATCATCACGACATTGGTGATACGCTTTTCTGCGCCCAAACGTTTTTGCGCAACGATTAACTGGCCGATAATTTCTGATGTGCTCAGGTTGCGATTAAAACCTTGCTGAGCCGTAGAGCAAAAGGTACAAGCCAATGCACAACCGATTTGCGAGGAGACGCATAAGGTGCCGCGCCCTTCTTCCGGAATAAAAACCGTTTCTATCCGGTTGCCGCAATGGGTTTGAATCACCCATTTACGGGTACCGTCTGAGGCGATTTTTTCAAGCACAATTTCCGGCGTTGCTATGTAGCAGTTTTCGGATAAATAAGTACGCAAAGACTTGCTAAAATTGGTCATCAGCTCGAAGTCTTCGACCTCTTCCTGATAGATCCATTTGAGCAACTGGGTCGCCCGGAACGGTTTTTCGCCTAAGCCGACAAAAAAGGCCGCAAGGCCTTTTCTGTCGAAATCGAGCAAATTGATGGTTTTGGTATTAACGGGTTCTTGCACAGATTTCATTGTTTGAGAAAAAGTAAGCAATTTCCCTTTGAGCCGTTTCGACTGCATCTGATCCGTGTACAGCGTTTTCATCAATACTGCTGGCGAAATCAGCACGGATAGTACCGGCAGCCGCTTCTTTAGGGTTGGTAGCGCCCATGATGTCGCGATGCTTAAGAACCGCGTTTTCGCCTTCCAGCACTTGCATGATCACAGGACCTGAAATCATAAAGGCGACCAAATCATTAAAGAAACCGCGCTCGCTGTGTTCTGCGTAAAAACCTTCGGCTTGTTCTTTGGTCAAATGCAGCATTTTCGCGGCAACGATCTTTAAATCGTTCTTTTCAAAACGACTGTAAATTTCGCCGATGACGTTTTTTGCTACCGCGTCAGGTTTAATGATTGAGAAAGTGCGTTCTATCGCCATTTTTTAAAGCTCCAAATTAAAAATAAATATTGTTAAGCGGCGGATTATACCTGAATCAACCGCTGTATTTTGAAAATACCTGATGCGCTTAAGGTCTATCATCCATCAGTTCTGAGCCTTCTTTTACCGGAGCCATCAAATCTTCTGCGCTAATACCCAGCAGCAAAACCGCAGGACTGGCGATAAAGATAGAGGAATAAGTACCAAAAACCACGCCGAATAACAGGGCAATGGAAAAATTATGGATGATCTGCCCGCCCAGGAAAAACAGCGAAACCAGCGCCAGAAATACTGTCAGCGAGGTAATAATAGTCCGGCTTAAGGTCACATTAATCGCGCTATTCATAATTTCTTCAGTCGATTTATTCCGCAATAGCCGAAAATCTTCGCGGATACGGTCATAAATTACAATGGTATCGTTCAGGGAATAACCGATCAGTGCAAGAATCGCCGCCAATACCGTCAAATCGAACTCCAGTCCTAGCACGGAAAATAATCCGAGCGTGATAATCACGTCATGAAATGTCGCTATGATCGCGCCGACAGAAAACTTCCACTCAAAACGCCAGGCCACATAAATCAGTATGCCTATCGTTGAATACAGCAACGCCAAAAAGCCATCCTCAGCCAGATCGTCTCCCACTTGGGGTCCGACAAATTCAACACGATGAATAATTGCCGGCTCTTTAGTCGTCTTGTTAATAGCATCAAGCACCTTGGCGCTTAAATCGGCGCTGCTGACGCCTTCATGAGGCTTCAAGCGGATCAACACGTCTTTGGTGGTACCGAAATTTTGCACCGTAGCATCGCTAAAGCCTTCAGCCGTCAATGTGCTACGCAACTCCGTCAAATCGGCAGCTTGTTGATAGCCGACTTCAATTAAGGTGCCGCCGGTAAAATCGATGCCCATCTCCAAGCCACGTATAGCCAGCGATCCTATCGCAATAATCGACAGCACGGCGGAAAATATCAGCGCTATGTTCCGGTTACCGATAAAGTTTATATTTGTTTTAAACATAATTTAATCTTCTAAAAGTGGGGGATTGCATTGGTTAAATAGATAATTTTTCAACCCTGCGGTTACCATATACCCAGTTCATAATCATCCGTGTGCCGGTAATCGCGGTAAACATCGATGATAAAATGCCGATTATCAGCGTGACCGCAAAACCTTTTACCGAACCGGTACCAAAACCGAATAACATGACCGCCACTAGCAGCGTGGTGATGTTGGAATCGAGAATCGTCGCAAAGGCTTTTTCAAAACCGATGTAAATAGCCGACTGCGGCGTATTGCCATTCCTGAGTTCTTCTTTAATCCGCTCGAAAATTAACACGTTAGCATCAACCGACATACCCACGGTCAGGATGATCCCGGCAATACCCGGCAAGGTCAATGTCGCCTGCAGCATCGACAAAACCGCCAGAATAATGAATACGTTAAACACCAGCGCAATATTGGCAAAGACGCCGCAAAGCCGGTAATACGCCATCATAAACAGCACAACCAGCGCAAAACCCACTACAAAAGACAACATGCCTTTATTGATATTGTCTTGACCAAGACTTGGCCCTACGGTGCGTTCTTCAACAATATCAACCGGTGCCGCAAGTGCTCCGGCTCTTAGCAACAACGACAGATTGCGCGCTTCTTGAGGACTATCCAAGCCGGTGGTCTGGAATCGATTGCTAAAAACGCCCTGAATGGTTGCCACGTTAATGACTTTTTCAACTTTCTGTTTATGGCGGATTTTTTGGCCATTAACCAGTTTGGTTTCGACTTTATATTCGATGAACACCACCGCCATCGGCTTGCCGACATTGGCCTGAGTCAGTTTACCCATTTTACTTGCACCGACGCCGTTCAGGGAAATATTCACCGAAGGTCTGCCGTCCTGATCAACGCCGGAAGAAGCATCAACGATTTGATCGCCGGTGACAATAACCCGACGATCCAGCAGGATAGGATTGCCGTTTCTTTCATAATATAAGCGACTGCCGACCGGAACATGCCCCTCAACCGCTTTTTGCACATCGTGTTCCACATCAACCAGGCGGTATTCCAAAGTCGCCGTGGTGCCCAGAATTTCCTTGGCGCGGGTAGTGTCCTGTACACCAGGCAACTGAATCACGATACGGTTTTCACCTTGTTGCTGAATCACCGGCTCCGCAACACCCAGTTCGTTGACGCGATTACGCAAGGTGGTCATGTTCTGCGCGACGGCAAACTTTTTGATGTCCTGCACTTCTTTTTCGGAAAGCTTCAGCCAAATCTGATCCTGCTCGTTCGGCTCGGTAACATCCAGAGTGCGAAAATCTTTACCCAGCAGCGTCAATACTGCGGGTTTGTCATCCGCCGAATTCAGCTTAACCTTAATGAATCCGCTGTCTTTAGACACCGATTGATAACGTATTTTCCCGTTTCTTAAGGCCAGACGCACATCATCGTTGTAGCGTTCTTCAGCCTGCTTAACGGCAGCATCCATGTCCACTTCCAGCAGAAAATGCACCCCGCCGCGCAAGTCCAGACCCAGATACATAGCCTCTGCGCCCAAAGATCTTAGCCAGACAGGTGTGGTAGGCGCCAGATTCAACGCAACGTTATAATCGTCGCCCATTTTATCTCTGAGCAAATCCGCCACTTTAAGCTGGTCATCAGCACTGTTGAGCCGGGCTAAAACCTGGCCGTCTGTAAACTCGAAGGCCTTTGCAGTAAATCCTGCCGCCTTAATCGCAGACTCGATTTGATTAGCCTGTTCCTGCACCAGCTTAGCCGGCCGTGTCGATGACACCTGAACAGAAGGATCGTCACCGTACAAATTCGGCAACGTATAAATAATCCCGACCAAAAAAACGATCAGAACCAGTAGATTTTTCCAAAGTGGGAAACTGTTTTGCATATGCTATTCCAACAATTCAACTATGTCGTAGAGACGTTGCGGGCACGAACTTATTCGCGCAGTAGGTTAAAAGGCGCGAATAAATTCGCGCCCACAGCATTAAACTTTAGCGACTTTTTTAGTGATCGCCTTGTAAGTTCCTTTCGGCATCATGCTTTCAATACTATGACGCTGCACTTGAATAAAAGTATTGTCGCAGATTTCAATTTTGACAAAATTATCGTCCAAATCAACAACTTTGCCTAAAATACCCCCCGAAGTGACCACTTCAGAGCCTTTATTTATGGCAGCAACCATTTCCTTCTTTTCTTTGGCTCGCTTGGATTGCGGCCGCAAAAACAAAAAGTAAAAAAACACCAATATACCCAGTGGAAACAGCATGCCTTCAATGCCGGGTGATTGGGCGGCGGGAGCTGCGGCGGCTACAGCATCGGAAATTAAAAAACTCATGGTTATCCTCGGTGATTTATTATAATTAAAGCGTTGTAAAAAAAGTCCGTCATTATGCCACAGTCGGCACGGCTTTTCCTCGTTGTTGGTAAAATTGCTTGACAAAAATATCCAGCTCTCGCCTTTCAATCGCGTCGCGCAAGCTTTGCATCAGGCTCAGATAATAATACAGATTGTGTATAGTATTGAGTCTGGAGCCTAACATTTCCTTACATTTATCCAGATGACGCAGGTAGGCTCTGGAATAATTCTGACAGGTGTAACAGCCACAGGACTCATCCAATGGCCCGGTATCGAACTCATACTGACTGTTCCTGATTTTTACCACGCCGAAGCTGGTAAAAAGATGGCCGTTGCGGGCATTACGGGTCGGCATCACACAATCGAACATATCGATACCGCGTCTGACTCCCTCCACCAAATCCTCCGGCGTACCCACTCCCATCAAATAGCGCGGCTTATCGACCGGCATCTTGGCATGCACCACACCCAGCGTCGCCATCATTTCTTCTTTGGGTTCGCCGACCGACAAGCCGCCGATCGCGTAACCGTCAAAACCGATATCCACCAAACCGGCTATCGACTCCTGACGCAAATGCTCATACATGCCGCCTTGCACGATACCGAATAAAGCTGACGCATTCCCCTGATGAGCCGCCTTGCTGCGCGCCGCCCAACGCAACGATAAGCGCATCGAATCGGCCGCCTCATGAACCGTCGCAGGATACGGGGTGCATTCATCGAAAATCATCACGATGTCCGAACCCAAATCGCGTTGCACCTGCATCGATTCTTCCGGCCCCATAAAAATGGAACTGCCGTTGATAGGCGATTTGAAGGTCACGCCTTGTTCGGTGATTTTTCGTAACGCGCCCAGACTGAATACCTGAAAGCCGCCGGAATCGGTCAGGATGGGCTTATCCCAATGCATAAAATCATGCAAATCGCCATGCGCCTTGACGACATCGGTACCCGGCCTGAGCATCAAGTGAAAGGTATTGCCCAGAATAATTTGCGCGCCGATACCGGTCAACTCATCGGGTGTCAGCGCTTTAACCGTTCCATAAGTGCCGACCGGCATAAAAATGGGCGTTTCCACGATGCCACGGGCAAAGGTAAGTTGACCACGCCGCGCATGACCGTCCGTATTGATTAATTTGAAGTCCATAGAAATTTATGAGTGCATTGAAGGCTGGGAATTATCCCGGCTTTTTAAATCAATGTATATGTGAATAAAAGACTTTTTTTCTGACCCGGTTCAGGGCGCTGACTCTCTTAATGACCCAAAAAAGGACTTATAACCATCAATTTAGCCTCGATTTCTTAACCATGCAGTCTATCTTCCGAATACAAAACAGTACAGCCCAACTGAAGCATCAAACTGACGATCATGCTTTTCCTCTTACAGCTTTACTGTAAAGAAGCGCTTTGTTGCACTACTTTTCGATCCATTTTCATATCCTCACATCCTGAAATAATTAACACCAAAACACAGACATACATGATTATTTTCATAAATAATTCCTAAACGCTCTATTTTTATAGAATAAGTTATTGACGCTCGCACAACCACAGCGGCTTAGCTTAAAACTATAACCCATCAATGGTTTACTGCTTAAATGGCAGATAAGTGGCTGCATCCTGCTTATAATGCTGTACGGCTTTTTGTTCCCTGGCTAAAAAATGTTCGATCGCTTTTGCAAACCGGGCATCTTTGATCCAGTGCGCAGAATACGTGGTGATAGGCTCAAAACCACGCGAAATTTTATGTTCTCCTTGAGCGCCCGAATCAAACCGTTTTAAGCCCTGCTCAATACAATAGTCCAGTCCCTGGTAATAACAGGTTTCAAAATGCAGACTGTTATATGCTTCGTAACAGCCCCAATAGCGGCCGTACAAGGTATCGCTGCCTATAAAACTTAATGCCGCCGCAATAGAAATGTCGTCTTTAATCGCCAAAACCAGCAGTAATTGCTCACCCATGGTTGCGGCTATTTGTTGAAAAAACGCCAGATTCAGATAAGGCTGCGAGCCTCTTTTTAAATAGGTCATCGTGTAAAATTGAAAAAATGCCTGCCACTGTAGCTCACTAACATCTGGCCCGGCAATACGCAATAAATGGACGCCCTGTTCGCTGACCCGACGGCGTTCGCGCTTGAGCATTTTGCGTTTACTGGCATTCAAGGTGCGCAGAAAATCATTGAAATCACCGTAACCCTGGTTAAACCAGTGAAATTGCACGCCTTCGCGAATACTTAAGCCCAGTGAACGTAACTGTTCTGCCTGTTGCAGGTCAGGAAACAAGCAATGCCATGAAGAAATGCCCAGCTGTTCTGAACGCTGCTTGATAAAAGCCAATAAAGCGTGCGTAACTTCCAGCTGATCCATCACTTCCGTTTGAATAACAATACGACTTCCCTGGCAAGGCGTCAGCGGGATGGCGGTCAACCATTTGGGATAATAATCGAGCCCCTGCTGCTGATAAGCCTGGGCCCATTGATGATCAAACACATATTCACCGTAGGAATGCTGCTTAAGATACAACGGCATAAAAGCAATCAATTTATCTTGATCCATTACCAATAAATGCGCCGGCAACCAACCTGTTTGTTCGCAGACAGAACCGCTTTGCTCCAGAGCCAATAAAAATTCATGACGCAGAAAAGGATAAACATCACCGGCAAGGCGGTTCCAGTCCGCACCATCAACTTGAGCCATACTATGGATTTGTTTTACTTCCATTTTTAAAACAGTACAGTGAAAACGACAGAATATCATCAATCTATCAAACCAATGACCCACAAACCTTTTTCTCAAGCCTGTGAAAATAATAAAGACCCCATTTTACAGGCCATTAGCACCGTTTTTTGTCTGCCAACCACTATTTGGGAAATCGGCAGCGGCACGGGGCAACATGCCTGTTATTTTGCCAAACACCTCCCGCATCTTGAATGGCAGCCTACCGATAGACTTGAAAATATTCCCGGCATCTGTTTGTGGCAACAAGAAGTGCAATCAGCCAATTTGAAACCGGCATTACCGCTGGATGTGACCGATGCCGCGTGGCCCTGCAACGCTATTGACGCCTTATTTACCGCCAATACGCTCCACATCATGAGCGGGGATGAAGTACAGATATTCTTTGATCGCCTGGCGGTGTACCTCAATCCCAAAGCGTTAGTGTGTATTTATGGTCCGTTTAACTATAACGGTGCTTATACCAGTGCCAGTAATGCCCGATTTGATCAATGGCTTAAAAACCAAAATACCTTAAGTGGCATTAAAAACTTTGAAGATATCTTGTTTTTAGCGACATTCAGAGACTTTAACCTAATAACTGATGTTACGCACCCACCCCTCAAAAAGCGTATTATTTCGGGATGGAAAAAATAAAACTAGAATTATACACAGACTACCTGATCTGCAATAACGGGTTTGCGACGGCAACCGGATTGTCGGCAATGATGGAAGGGGATATAAGCCATGATCAGATAACGCGTTTTCTGGCATCGAAAGCATTTACCTCCAAAGACCTTTGGAGGCAGGTTAAAGCAACGGTACGCCAGATAGAACAGGAAGATGGTTGTCTGATATTTGACGATACCATTCAGGAGAAGGCCTGGACGGATGAGAACGAAATCATGTGCTGGCACTTTGATCACTGCAAAGGGCGTTCGGTCAAAGGTATCAACTTGCTGAACGCCCTATACTATAGTGGGGAAGTTTCAATTCCCGTCGCCTTTGAAGTGGTGTGCAAGCCTTACCAGTTCAGTGACGTGAAGACCCGCAAGGTCAAGCGGGCCAGTGAGTTCACCAAAAATGAGCTGATGCGGGAGATGATAGCGACCAGTGTGGCGAATGCCATCAAGTTCCGCTATGTGTTGACGGACAGTTGGTTTGCCA
>NZ_JAWPOH010000027.1:0-48551 GCF_037671525.1 Methylobacter svalbardensis | reverse complement strand
AATCGGATGGAGAGCCCGGCGCTAAAAGCATATGGAAAGGGTTCCAGAGAATACAAGACTGCGTGTATGGAATACAGATAGCCCGCAAGCTAGATGGACTGGTTTAGTATTTGTGTGTAAGGAGATGCCGTTAACCGCTAAACAAATCAAAAATCTTAACGCTTATTTCTATAGTCTGTCGAAGAACTAAACCGGCGCTGATCCCTAAGTATTTACACTAATTGTCCTGATGGGGGCTAATAATTTATAAAAACTAACGAGATGATGTATTGGTTCGCGCACGCCCTTGTGATGACGTTTTTTACTTGTGCATAAGTCTTTAAAAATTATTGCAATTGAGTTAAACCTTGAATGCTGACAGTTAATTTGATTGCTCTTAATCTACTACTGAAAAAGGGAAACAATAATATGAAGATGTATTTTGGGCGAGAGCATTTTTTTTATTCGGCGCTATTAGCGCTATTAAAGGGTTCATTTTTATCTGCTGTGTTTTTTTTGTAAATTGGAGTTATGCAGCGGAAACCGGCAAGCAAAATAATTCTGTGGCGCAATATAAGAAACTGCTTGCCGAACAGCAAAAAGAATTTCAACTACAACGGCAGATTATTGCTGAGCAAGGCAAAGCGCTGGAACAACTAAAATTGCGCCTTGATGCTTTAACAAATCAAGGCGTGGAGAAACAGGTGCCGGTCAAACAGGCGTCAAATAAACCTCAAATTGTCGCAGCGAATAATAAGCCGCCGTCAACATCGCCTAATCAGCTTCCATCCAAGCCTGTTGGTCAGGCGCCTCCCGAAGCAACAAAGAAACCACGGCCACCGGAAATACCCAGATTAAGCGAGACCGTGGGCGGCGTGTTAACCCGAAAAGGGAACATCGTTTTTGAACCATCCATACAATACGCCTACACCAGTAACAACCGGGTATTCCTCGATGCCTTTACCTTTCTCCCTGCCATTGCGATCGGTCTGATTGATCTTCGCGAAGTCAAGCGGCACAGTTTTATCGGCACCCTGGGAACTCGTTATGGGGTGACGGATCGTCTGGAAGTAGAGTTCAGGGTTCCTTATGTATACCGTGATGATACCCAGCGCTCAAGGCCGGTAAGTATTGGCGCGGGCGTTGATGAAACTTTCAATGCCACCGGAAATGACATCGGCGATCTTGAATTTGCCGGACGCTACCAACTTACCAACGGATCTAATGGCTGGCCGATTCTTGTTGGCAATATAGTGGCAACGGCGCCCACAGGAAAAAGCCCTTTTGATGTTGAATATGTACAAGCTCAAGGGGTTCCCGGCGCAACATTTCCGACCGAATTACCGACGGGTGCCGGATACTTCAGTTTTCAGCCCAGTCTTACCGCGCTTTACCCAACGGATCCGGCGGTTTTTTTCGGCAATCTCAGCTATAGCTACAATGCCGAAACCAGTACGAATTTCGGCAAGGTTAATCCCGGGGATACACTAGGATTAAGTTTTGGCATGGGCTTCGGCATTAATGAGCGCTCATCATACAGCTTGGGGTACTCGCACAAACATGTTTTAGAATCTGAAATTGATGGCCATGCAATTGAGGGAAGTACATTGGATATAGGGCAGCTCCTGGTGGGCTATTCATTCAAATACACACCAAGAACCACCTTCAATTTATCTTTAGGTATTGGCACGACTACCGATGCACAAGACGTTACACTTAATTTCAGGGTGCCAATGACTTTCGATTTTCTATAGCCTGAAAGACCCGCTAAGGAATGAAAATCAAATAACTCAACCCTTTGCACAACGGGCAAAGGGCGACCAACCGGTCGCCCTACGATTTATCGCGTATTCACGTTATGTAGATTTCATTCCTCAGCCGGAATAGTCATCACCCCTTCCGCCACCATCACCGCCGCGCCACCGACCCGAATGGTCAGCGTGTATTCGCCTTTATGATCCATTTCCAGGTTCAGCATACTGCGGCGGCTGTTTTGATCGCCGCGATCCACAGCAAAGGTGTACGTGCCTTTTTTCATAAAATCAAATGAACACAGATACGAGGCAAAGGCGGGCATCGCATTGCCGACCGGCGGATCTTCGTGCATGCCGATACGGGGACCGAGCAATCGGGCATTAAAATCCGAATCCGCAAACGGAGTTTTCGGGGAAAACAGCAGGATTTCCTGGGCGGCAGTTTGCGGGGCGCTCGACTGACTCCAGGCCGCGTAATTGAATTTTGCGGCTCTGACGCTTTCATATCGCCAAACGGGAACGATCAGATATGGAACACCGCAAGACACCAGGCGCGTGGCATATTTTTTATGGTCGAGTTCCGACGGCTGTATCGACAGAAAACTCGCCAACTCCTCATCGCTGGGGGTGAATCGGTCGATGATAGACGTCACTTTGCGGGTGAACTGCACAAAGCTGGGTTGACCGTTTTCAGCGGAAATATTGACCTTAACCGGGCCGGTATTTTGCTCAAACACCATCGGCGTAATCGCAGCGGTCAATTGAATATCACCGCAACTCGCCAACACGAAGGCGGCGGCAATAATGGGGTGTCCGGCAAAATCGATTTCGGTCTGCGGCGAAAAAACTCGCATCACGCGTGTGGTGATTGGTTTATCGGAATGAAATACAAATACCGTTTCCGACAGATTTAACTCCCTGGCCACCAGCTGCATTTGCTGTTGGCTTAAACCATCAGCATTAGGGAAAACAGCGATTTGCGCGCCGTTGAAAATCTGCTTGGTAAAAACATCGGCGATGTAATAATTGTATTTCATAACGCGGCTCCGCCATGCTGTGATGATGAAAGATTGACTTGAACGCTGCCGTTTTCAATGCGGATGGCATATATAGGTATTTTCACGGTTTCATCTTCCAGGCAAACGCCGGTTTGCAGGTTAAAATGTTGTTTGTATAGGGGCGATGCGACCACCGGCTGGCCGTTAATGTCACCGATTAAACCGCGCGATAACACATTGGCCTTACCGAACGGATCGTAATTGCCGACAGCATAAACCTTCGTATCGGGTTCCGGCATCCAAAAAATCGCCACCTGCTCTCCTTCAACCAGCGCGCACACACCCGAATCTGGCTGTAAGTCATCAACACTGCAAACATCTATCCACTGAAGCATTAGGCTACCTCCACCAATTTAAAATGTTTGCGTTCTTCCTCATTAGCGGGGCGGAGCTGGCCGCGTTCTTCCACAAACACCACGTTATCATCGGGTTGATCGCTGTTGACAAAATGACGGAATCGCTTTAGTTTTGACTCATTTTCAATAGTGGTTGTCCATTCACAGTGATAGGTATCAATGACGTATTGCATTTGCTGCTCCAGCTGATCACACAACCCCAGCTTGTCTTCTATCACTACCGACTTCAGGTAATCCAGTCCGCCTTCCATATTTTCCATCCATACTGCCGTGCGTTGCAGACGGTCGGCAGTACGCACATAAAAACTCAGAAAACGGTCGATATATTTAATCAGGGTTTCTTTATCCAGGCTGGTGGCGAATAAATCCGCATGACGTGGTTTCATGCCGCCGTTACCGCACACATAAAGATTCCAGCCGGTTTCTGTCGCAATAACACCGACATCTTTGCCCTGCGCTTCGGCGCATTCCCTTGTGCAACCGGACACCGCAAGTTTTAGTTTGTGCGGTGAACGCAAACCCTTGTAGCGGTTTTCCAGCTCTATCGCCAAACTCACGCTATCATCGACGCCGTAACGACACCAGGTGCTGCCGACGCAGGATTTAACGGTACGCAGGGATTTGCCGTAAGCATGGCCCGATTCAAAACCGGCGTCGATCAATTCTTTCCAGATATGCGGCAATTGATCGACCCGAGCGCCGAATAAATCGACACGCTGGCCGCCGGTGATTTTGGTGTAAAGCTGGTATTTTTTGCCAACCTGTCCCAAGGCAATCAACATGTCGGGACTGATTTCGCCGCCGGTAATGCGCGGCACAACGGAATAAGTGCCGTCTTTTTGCATGTTGGCTAAAAAAGTATCGTTGGTGTCTTGTAGCCCTAAATGATCTTTTTCCAGAATATGCTCATTCCACTGTGAAGCCAAAATATTGCCGACGGTAGGCCTGCAAATTTCACAGCCTTTACCTTTGCCGTGTTTGTGCAGCAAATCGGCAAAGGTTTTGATTTGTTCTACCCGAATCAGGTTGTGAAGATCCTGCCGGGTATAGGCAAAATGCTCGCAAAGATCGGTATTGACTTCAAAACCCTGTTTCGACAGCTCCGAATCCAAAACCGACTTAAGCAATGCCGAACAGCCCCCGCAACCGGTTGCGGCTTTGGTTTCGGCTTTTAAGGCACCCATGGTCATACAGCCGCCCTCAATCGCCGAGCAAATCGTGCCCTTGCTCACGTCATAACAGGAACAAATTTGCGCCGAAGTGGGCAACGCATCGGGCCCCAAGCCGACCGACTCGTCGGAGCGGTGCGGTAATATCAGCGCATCGGGATAAGCCGGCAGTTCAATTCCGTTCAGGCAATATTGCAATAAGGTGCCATAACCCGACGCATCGCCGACCAGCACTGCGCCGAGCAGTTGCTTTTTATCCTGACTGACCACCAGTCGTTTATAAACTTCGCTTGCACCATTTTGGTACGTGTAAACCATCGCACCCTGGGTTTTAGCATGCGCGTCACCGATACTGGCGACATCGACGCCCATCAGCTTCAGCTTGGTGCTCATGTCCGCACCGGTAAAGCTTGCTACATCGCCCGTCAAATCGGCCACCACGGTGCGCGCCATCGCATAACCCGGAGCTACCAGCCCATAAATCATGCCATTCCACAACGCACACTCGCCGATCGCATAAATGCTGTCATCGGAGGTGCGACATTGGTTATCGATGACGATGCCGCCGCGCTGACCGACTTCCAGCCCGGAAGCCCTGGCAAGATCATCACGCGGACGAATACCTGCCGAAAACAGCACGATGTCGGTTTCCAGCTCTTCGCCGTCGGCAAAACACATTTTGTTGACGCACTGCTCGCCGTCGGTAATGACGCTGGTGTTTTTTCCGGTATGCACAGTGACGCCGAGATTCTCGATCTTGTGCCGCAACATCGCACCGCCCGCATCATCAAGTTGCACTGCCATCAAGCGCGGCGCGAATTCGACCACATGGGTTTCCAAGCCTAAATCCATTAATGCCTTGGCCGCTTCAAGACCCAACAAACCGCCGCCGACCACGGTGCCGACCTTGCCGGTTTCGGCCGCAAAGGCAATCGCCTCAAGATCCTCAATGGTGCGATAAACCAGACATTGAGGCCGATCATGCCCGGGAACGGGCGGTACGAACGGATAAGAACCGGTCGCCAGCACCAGCTTGTCGTAAGCAATGCTTACACCTTTTGCCGAGGTGACGGTTTTAGCAGTCCGGTCGATGCTTGCGGCCTTGTCGCCCAAATGAAGAATGATACCATGCCGCTCAAAAAAACCGTCTTCGACTAAAGACAACTCCTGTGCCGTGGTGCCGGTGAAAAAAGACGACAAATGCACCCGGTCATAGGCCGCTCTGGGTTCTTCGCAAAAAGTGATGATTTCGTACTGTTCTTTGATGGGGCTTTCGGCCAGACTGGCCAGAAAATGCTGCCCGACCATGCCGTTGCCAATAACGACCAATGTTTGTTTTACGCTCATACTACAACTCCGATAACGATGTTTGCTATTTAGGGGTTATAGAGCAATGGCTATGCCAAAATGAACAAGTTATTGATTTTAAAGTAGCGGCAACTTGTTAAAATGAAAATCAAGCTTGTTGATGAACTAGATTGGTGCACAAAGAAAATTAATGCGAGGTAACGGTGCACCGCCATTAAGTGAAGCTGAAAATAGTTAGGGTTGAATATCGTGGGCGCGAATAAATTCGCGCCCACGATAGATTACGAAACGGAACGCTGGAGCGTCCCGAACTGCATTCCCACGCCGGAGAGATTGTGAAAGTTTTATCTAATTCAAGCTGAAAAAATGTTTTACCACAGAGAACACGGAGGACACGGAGAAAATAACAGCATTAATTCAAGGCATTAAAAACTTCGTGCTCTCCGTGTTCTTCGTGGTTATTTTCTAAATACGAATAGTTTCGCAGTCTCCGGAGCATGGGAACGATAATTGCCGTAGTGCGATACCATTATTTGCGATATTTTTTCAACCAGCCTTTCACAACAGGCAAGCCGCGTGTTAGCCACTGTTCTGTGACAAAAGCCGCTGCCGGTTTAATCTGCTTTGCCAGCAGCTTAAGATAAAACCATGTCCGATCCACAAATGATGCCTCAGTACTATCGCGCCGTTGTAAATAACGCGCACCCAAGCCATTAATAAATACCGGCTTAAACAGCCACATTTCCAGAATAGACGTGACCCACATAAACATGAATGAAACGCCCATGCCCATACCGGCAAAAATAACCAACCAGGCAAACATCGGATTAATCTTGGTCAACCACCACGACAATATATCGGCCACCAGAAACGCATAGGGCATGCCGATAGCAATACATTTATATTGAGTGGTGGTGGTCTCCGAAAAACTAAAAATCAGTCCCACAAACATAAAAATAAAACTGATACCGAACATATGCACATGGGAAACACGGGTTAGCGAGGCGAAGGTAGCGCCGGTATCCTGTTCGGATAAGGCTTTTAACGCGGCAAAGTCGGTAAAATCCGGTATCCCGGAGGCTTCCTTGTTATGACACATCACACAACGGCTCTCAATGATTTTGTCGACACCTTCATCTTTATAGGCATCAATATCCGCTCCCTCTCTAACCCATTCCATGATTTTAAAACGCTCCAGTTCCGGCGCTTTATCTTTCATCGAACCATTCAGTTTCTGCTCCAAAACCGTGCCGGAACGGTTGCCGTAATAACTGTAAACGATATCGTCAACAGACAAACCGAATTTGCCGTCCGCCATCCCATGAGTAAACAAAATCTGGATTAAGGCGAAAAAATAGCCTATGGCCACTGTACACAAATAACCGGTAAACAATACCTTGATAGGGGTATCGTGATCTTTTAGGGGAGTATATTTTGTTGTCATAATATCGATTGATAATTTGCTGTATTAAGGGTTCAAGCTAAGAACCTGATTATACGTTACCTTGATTACGTTATTGTTGTCGTTCAACAAACCATTTCCTTTTTGTCGCATTATTCAGCGGCATCCCCTCTGCCTTGCTGCCCAAGTAAACTTAAACACCCAAGGATTCAGGCAGATTTTATGCCAAAGTATCAAGTTGAGCGTAAACCGATCCACGCGACCCAAGACGCCCAGTATCGCAGAATAAAATAACTTAATTGGTGCAACGCTCTGGGAAACCGCACAGAATTGAGGCGCTACCACATCAAGTCCAGCAAACATGCCGCACCGGATAACCACTATAACCGTTTAATCTGAACAAACAAAACCGGCATCATGACAGTTTGCTAATATTGGCACATTTTTTGCTTTAGGCGTATCAAGGACTCGAGAGCGTGAAAGTATTCGATATAGAAGAAATAACCATAAAGCACATGAAGAGCATGAAGATTTAATGCATTGATTGACTTAGTCTTTTCTTCATGAACTTCATGGTTAATAGTGCTTTTATGCCGTACTCATTCATTCTTTTACAGTCTCACTCCAGTACCGCTTTCTTAAAAAAACCTATTGACATGAATCCAGAAAAAAAACTATTCCCTTATTTCCAGCCCATTGTCGGTGCCGCCAGCGGCACGATTATCGGTTATGAAGCATTAGCCCGGCAACACGATGCAAATGGCCGGGTTATTTCTGCAGGCGAATTGTTTTCTTCTCCAGATATTGCCGCCGATCAACTGATAGCATGGGACCGCATGGTTCGTCGGCTAGCGCTGGAGCAATTCAGCCAAGCGAATTTCAACGGTTATTTAACCCTCAATATCTCGGCCGCCTGGATCGACCGAATCACCGACTTTAACTCATTACCGACCCTGCTGATGCTGGACGAGTTTACTATTGACAGAAGCCGCATCATTATTGAAATAACCGAATCGAAAGGCGATCTGGACAATCTCGTTGAAATTGCCGCCATATATCGCAGGCACGGCTTGAAAATAGCAATTGATGATTTCGGTGCAGGCTTTTCCCAGCTGGAAAGAGTCATGGCCATACAACCCGACATCATCAAACTGGATATGCAGTTATTCCAGAATGCAACCCGAGGCGGCATTGCCAGCGATGTCGTGCATTTGATATCCCGTCTGGCGAAACGCACCGGTTGCCGTATCGTTTGCGAGGGCGTGGAAACTGCAGACGACTTCCATTTCGGTTTGAACTGCGGCGCCCAATATATGCAAGGCTACCTGTTTTCGCCCGCCACCGCCCAATTCAAACAACCGCTGCATTATCAACAACAAATCAGCTCACTCAGAAAAACCTTCCTGAAAAAAACCTTGGTCAAAGAAGAACGCAAGATACAGTTTATCGCCCATATTAAGGACTTGGTCGAAGTCCTGAGAAAAGCACTGGAAACCGACTTCAACCTCAATCAATTAGCAGCGCATCCATTCGAAAAAAGCGGCGTACTACGGTTCTATTTATGCGATAACGAAGGCGACCAAATCTCATCCAATTTTAATTTTGCCGATAGCAAATGGTTTGATGACGATACGCAGCTTGGCTTTAACTGGGCGTGGCGACCTTATTTTTACCAATTGCTGGCGTTGGAGTCGGCAAAGGACTGCTACCGCATTGTAACGTCGGAACGTTATCGGGATGTGAATACCGATATACTTTGCAAAACCCTGTCACTCAGACTGGACGATGAGCGTATTTTATTAATTGATATTGCTGCCGAATGGCTATGATTTTCAAATTTCCATCAACTTCGGGTATTCAATGCATGCCGAGATCGACATAGTCAACGCCTAACAACCGTAATGACTAACGAAGCAAACCCTGCGTTAAATACGCACCCCGCAGAGGTAGAGGGATTAATGGTTTTTGAAACCGGGAAACTTCAGTTAAATCTTATTCTGCCAAATATTAACCAAATCACCCTTTTAAATAGCCATGGACATCACCATCACCACCCCTGCCTTATTATTTCCGGCCATTTCAGTTTTGTTTTTGGCCTATTCCAACCGTTTCCTGGCGATTGCCAACCGGATCAGGGAACAGCATAACCTGTTTAATAAAACCCAAAGCCCGGTTGCCAAAAAACAGATCGACAGCTTAAGACTGCGCATCCGCTTTATTGTGGCGATGCAGTTGTTGGCGGTCATCGGCATTATCTGCTGCATAATCGCGATGGGGCTGATCTTTTACGGACTGCAATATTACGGCAACCTCACTTTCGGCTTCAGCATGGTTTTTATCGTGTTGTCATTGCTGGCTTCAATCAGTGAATTGCTGATTTCAACCAAAGCGCTCAATATCGAGCTGGAAGATATGGAAGCGCATTAGTTATCGATGCTTCATTAATGGTGCAAATAGGCAAAGGAATGCACAAAATTGATGCATTACGATCATGTCGGCATCCTCCCCTGCCTTTAGATAAGGGAAGAATGTCAAAGGGTTAACTGCTTTGGCGACTAATTCAAACATCCTCGATAAATGGCGTAGTTTGTGCTGGCTATTTGAAAATGAACGCCTTAAATATATTACTTATTGAAGATGAAACTGCCGATCAGTTATTGGAAAAAATACTGGTCGCCAAGGGCTATGCAGTCATAAACGCAGCAAAGCCTGAAGCAAACATACCATCCTTAGTGGCGAACAACGACACCGATGTTGTTATTTTTAATATTGACAGCCCTAAAAAATATTTTCAGGACATCCATTACCTTAACCAGAATCGTCCGCTGCCCATGATTATTTTTGCAACTGACGACACGCCCGACACCATCGATCAAATCATTAAGGCCGGAGTCAGCGCTTATGTCGTCAACGGCCTGGAAATCGGTCGTATTGACTGCATCATCAACATCGCCGTGGCGAGGTTTAAAGAACGACAACGGCTTAAAGTTGAATTGGAAAAAACAAAATCCAAGCTGGAAGAAAGAAAGCTGATAGACAGGGCAAAAGGCATTTTGATCAAAACCCGTGGTTTTACCGAAGACGACGCCTACCACACCCTAAGAAAACTGGCGATGGATCGCAATATCGCCATCGGAGAAATGGCGAAAAACGTTATTGCTATGGCTGAACTTCTCAAATAACCATCATCAGACACGGCAAATCCTGTAGAACCGGATGGTAGCATGCTGCATTGATTTAGGTAATTTCCAATAATGAATTTACCCAAACAATTGTCCACGAAAGGCACGAAAAACACAAAAACCTGCAACACGTTTATTTTGACTGCTTTTTTCGTGATTTTCGTGGAACCTTTTCCTACCGATCAGGTTCTTAAAAAGATGTTCTTTCTCGCCACAGCTGTCATGCTTATCAAGGATATTTGTTTAGCCGACCGCTAGCGCTGGCAGCGTTCAAGGAGTTTGTGACGCGAATTTGACAGCTATCAGAAACAGGGTGAATTTGGCATGCTAAATCCGGTAGAACGGGCTTCGATGTGTCGGGTTACGCTGTCGCTAATCCGACCCTGGCTTTCCAGGCATTATAATCCAACCCTAGTTTAGCCTAACCCGAAATCTATCCATGTATTGAAACATAGGGTTGCAAACCCCGTCCCGCTTGAGAACGGCATAACCGCACTCGATAAACAGCGGTCGAATCAGGCGAGGACGAGTGATTGTAGGCTTTCGTGAGAATCCTCACTGACTGACTTTAAGCACTGACGGGCGCAACTTACACAACGGCCGCAATCAACGCCCACCCCCAAATCACGGCGTAAGTCCTTGAGTGTTTTTGCTCCGTTTCTGGCGGCTTGATGAATCTCACGATCTGTCACTGCCTGACAAACACATATATACATGAAACAGCTCTCCTATAAATGCAATAGCACATAATTACTGAGAACCATTCTCATTTAGTTTTTAGTATCTGTCAAGCCCCATTAAGCACTAAAAACGCGACCTGGGCCGAAACTGTTCGACGGTGTCAATCGTGCATATGCGCTTGTAAATAATTAGGCAAACTGACATCCTTTATTAAAGTTTGCTGGGTTTCCAGCCAATCGATGGCTAGTTCGCAGTGCTCCAGCAACTCTTCCAGTAGATCGCGACTGACGTAATCCTGCATTCCCTCACATAAAGCCACGGCTTTTATCAACAGTGGCCGCTGAATATTTTTTTCGTATTCCAGATCGCCGTTTAAGCATTCAATGACATTTTCGCCGATCAACAGCTTTCCAAGGTTCTGCAGATTGGGGAGACCTTCCAGAAATAGGATGCGCTCGATTATCTCATCGGCTTCCTTCATGACGCGGATCGATTGTTTGTACTGGTAATCGTTAAGTTTTTCCAGTCCCCAGTGACGAAACATGCGGGCATGAAGGAAATACTGGTTGATCGAAGTTAATTCGTTTTTGAGTATTTTGTTGAGAATTTCAATGATTTTCTTGTCGCCTTTCATGTCGGTATCCTTTTTAGCTTAAATGCCCGGTTTCATTTGACTTTGCTGGTAGTTTTCCAGACCCACAAGGTTGATCAGCTTTAATTGCTGCTCCAGCCAGTAGGCATGGTCCATTTCCGTATCTTCCAGTTGCGCGGTCAACATGTCGCGTGTCACATAATCCTGGGCTTTTTCACAGGCGGCAATGCCTTTTTTCAGCTCTCCGACCACATGATATTCGACTTCCAGATCGGCTTTCAGCATCTCCGGCACCGCGCGGCCTACCGTTAAGGCCTCGCGTTTGGACAAGTTGGGCGTGCCTTCCAGAAACAGAATACGCTGAATCAAGGCTCGGGCATGCAGTCGCTCATGCTCGGATTCGTGCAGACTTTTTTCTGCGAGATGGTTCAAGCCGAAATCGGCGTACATCTCGCCATGGATTAGGTACTGATCGGATGCACTCAGTTCTCCGGCAAGCAAACCGTTAAGAATTTCCAGAATCTTCTTGTCGTCTTTCATAATGACCTCTTTAAAGTGAGTCGAACGTGGGCTTATCGATAGTCTGCGGCGAGTTGGCAAGCATTCCCGATGATTTTATACCGCCTGCTCCAATCGTCAAATTAATCTCGCCAAATTTGTTTAAAAACATGGCCGCCATAAAATAGGCTTATATGAGCGGCTAATGAATTTATTGCACCCATTTGAGAGAAATGTAAGAGCCGGCTAGAATAAAAAAGTAACCACCGCTTTCAGCTTTCCACCGTCTATAACCGGCATTGCCAGCATCGAATTCAAACGTCCTTCTACAACAGCGCCATCTGAATTATTTCGGATAGCAGGGACCCCGGTCAACCATACCCTGCCCAAGAGTCCCTCGCCTTTGCGCACTGAGATGGTTTCAAATATTTCGGCCAGCTCGTCATTTTGCTTGCTGTATCCCGACTGGCAGACCAAACGCCGCCCCTTTTCATCCGGCACCCATATCTGTAACCGTTGGGCAATTGGCGTCGCTTTGGCCGACAGAAAGGTCATGATATAAATCCGATTGGCAACCACCGAAACCGGGATACCCAGCGCCGTGGTTATCCCGGCTTCTCCGGCATCCGCACTTCGGATAAAAGCAGACGCAAGTCCCATGTCTTCAATAAGCACAGGCATGCCTGTTGCCCATACCTGTCCAGGCAAACCGGAACCTCTGGTGAATTTGATGTTTCTGGATATACGTCCAAAATCATCCAGCGTACCGTAATAGCCGTCAATAACAGCCAGCTCGGCATTTCTTTCCAGACTGTTACTCCACACTTCTATGGCGCCGGCATGGTGCTGATCGTCCCCACACAAAAAAACCACCACGGCCATTAGAAACTCGCCTGAGAAAACAGGCAGGGCAATACCGCAGGTTAAACCAGCTTTTTTAGCCGATTGTGTCCGCTTGAAATAAGAATGATCGAATTCGGTTAACACCAAAGGATGACCGGCGGCCCACGCTTTGCCGGGCAAACCTTCGTCATAAGCGAAGGATTCCTTTTCGCTGGCGACGCGAAACTCATTCAAGGAGCCATACAGTCCGGCACTAAATTCCAAGCGGGTACGGTCTTTTGTCGGTATCCAGATTTCCGTTACCTTAATAAATGTTTTCATATCGAACCGTTTTCTTTACAGCGGCGGATTATCCATAGCTGATCGATATTCCTCGTATTTCTCAATACTATTGGGATGGGGCATTTAGACATAATCAAGACACCTGAGAGTTAATAGCAATTATCCAAGTAGTAGCAGATTTCATGCCGAAGCCTATAGACAACTACGGCGACTGAAACTACCGTCCCATGCAGAGCATAAATAAGGATTCACCCCTTTGAGCTTACTCGTTCCCACACGCCGCGCTCATCGTTATACACAAGTATCTGCAGGGCCTATCTGACTCGTCATTCCGACAGATGTCGGAATGACGAGTCAGATAGATGCAAAAGCGTGGAGATATCCGGTGCCTCTAAATAACGGGCGAATGAATTGGTGCAAGTTAACCAGCGAACGCACAAAATTAATGCGTCTTTTCAGAAATCCGAACAATTTTATTTCAAAAATACACCTGATGATTATCCTTAACTTCTCAACCAAGCTGATAAAAAACCCACCTGACAACTTTAGCAGCTCAAGTACATCAAAATAATAAATCATTTAAGATCATCCAGATAGAACATCTAGCAAGCCAAATTAATTCACACATAAATTATAAGCTATTGATTTTAATATAAATGAAACTCAACAACCCTGCAAACCTTGGCACAACGCTTGCTGTTAATACCATGAAAGCTCCAATGGCGGGGCGTTAACAGTTTTGGTTCAACGGCGAACCCTATCGACAAAGGCGTCTAACAGACTGAATGTATCGAACATTCATGCTGAAGACGTCTTTTTTTTGCCTGGCTTAAGGAATTGAAAAACCTAACAATGAATCATCCGATCTTAACTAGGCTAACGCGCTGTAGAGGTGATATTGCCTATTCGAAGCAATTTTCTTTGCCCCGCCGAGCCCTATATTGAGTCGGAGTATTTTTTACTTAACAATTCCAATCATAAAATAAAAATAGGTGTGCATCATGCTAAATAAGATGAAAAATTCTGGTCTGTTAACCATCAAAATGCGTTTTTCGATGATTCTGGGTATTTTAGTCATCGGTTTTTTGATGTTCGGTATCGCAACATTCAAGGCCATGAATACCGTTACTATTAACGGTCCGATTTATCAACGTATTGTTCAGGGCAAAGATATTATTGCCGATGTCTTGCCGCCACCTGAATATATCATCGAATCCTATCTGGTGGCGCTACAATTGACCCAAACCACCGACCCCGCTGAAATCGGCGCTTTGGTGACGCGTTTTCAAACGCTGAAAACGGAACACGAATCCCGTCATCAATATTGGTTAGATCAGTCGTTGAACCGGGAACTCCAGGTTTCCTTGCTGGATCGCTCTTACCAGATGGCGCAAGCCTTTTACAATGAAGCCATCCAACGGTTTCTACCGAGTATCCAGGTCGGCGACCGCAACGGTTCAATGACCAGTCTTGTGCAAATGCGCCACGCTTACGAACAGCATCGCGCTGCCATTAATGAAGTCGTGAGGCTTGCAACCGCCCGCAATGCGGAAGATGAGTCACAGGCACAAAGTACCATACACGAGTACAAAATCGTCTTGGCCGGCATTTTCATCTTCAGCATTGCCATGGCAATAGGATTGACCGTACTGTTCAGTCGCGGTATTTTACGCTCACTCAAAACCGTCCAACAGATAGCGGCAGCCATTGCCGCCGGTAACCTGTATTCCAGCATCGACATTCATCAACAAGATGAGATCGGGGTGCTATTACGCTCCATGAAAGCCATACAGGACCCCATCAACACCTTCGTTACCGATCTGGACGTTATGGCACAACAGCATGCACAAGGCTGGGTCAAAGAGCAGCTCGACGTCTCAAAATTTTCCGGCATCTACGGCAAGATGGCGCATGAAGTTAATGAGTTGATTCAATCGCGCATTGCTATCAATAGGAGGCTAATCGGTATCGTCAGTCAGTATGCCAAAGGTGACTTTTCTATAGACATGAATGTGCTGCCGGGCGAGACCATTGTCATTACTGACATTATGAACCATGCCAAAAAGACTTTTCTTGACGTTAACAATGAAATCAAAATGCTCGCAGAAGCCGGTGCGAAAGGCGATTTTTCAAGGCGTAGCGATGCGGATAGATTTGAGTTCATGTTCAAGGGGATTTTGACTAATCTCAATAACCTGATGGAAACCTGCGATGTCGGCTTCAACGATGTATTACGTGTTGCTAACGCACTGGCTCAAGGTGATCTGACCCGAACCATCGACAAGGACTATCCCGGCACTTTTGGTGAAGCGATTGTCGGCATGAATAGTATTGTTGAAAACCTCAAAAGCCTGGTAGGAGACATCAAAAGCTCCACCGACAGCATTGATACTGCGTCTAAAGAAATCGCCGCCGGTAACAACAATTTGTCTTATCGCACCGAAGAGCAAGCCGCCAGCCTGGAACAGACCGCCGCCAGTATGGAAGAGCTGACCTCCGCCGTACGGCATAATGCCCAAAATGCCCGACATGCCAACCGGCTCGCCGTTGACACATCCGACATCGCGGGCAAAGGTGTTGAAGTGGTCGGTCAAGTCATCATGACGATGGATAAGATAAACGAATCTTCACGCAAAATCGGGGACATTATCTCTGTGATCGACGACATCGCTTTCCAGACCAACATACTTGCGCTCAATGCCGCGGTGGAAGCCGCCCGTGCCGGTGAACAAGGTCGGGGCTTTGCCGTGGTCGCCGTGGAAGTGCGCAATCTTGCGCAACGCGCCGCGGCGGCGGCCGGAGAAATTAAAAATCTGATTAATGATTCTGTCGACAAAGTCTCGGGAGGCAGTAAGCTGGTTGCCCAGGCAGGACTGACCATGGAAGAAATCGTCGCCTCCGTTCGTGGCGTTACCGACATGATGGCCGAAATCACCGCCGCCTCCGCAGAACAAAGTTCCGGCATCGAACAGGTCAATCAAGCTATCGCCCAGATGGACGATGTCACTCAACAAAATGCCGCCTTGGTAGAACAAGCCGCAGCGGCAGCGGAATCTCTGGAAGAACAGACGCAAAATCTGGTGGTCAGAGTAAACAGCTTTAAAATGGACGGCAACTCACGTAATACGGACAATTCTCCCGTACGAATGAAAACAACACCGGCAAGCACCGGTGCCGGTACAAACTTACCGTTCAGTCAAAAATTACAGTTGCAACTTGCCGGTAATGATCAATGGGAAGAGTTTTAATCTTTACTCGGGCATACCGAGCGTGCCTTAGCTCCCAAGGCGCGCTCGGCATGCCCTACAGCAAATATTCTTGGGCCGGAAACAACAAAACAGAACGACTCGGCAGTTAAACCGGCCTTTTTAACCGACTTTGTCCGCTTAAAATAATCCTGGCAAAGCAGGTTTTATGCAGGATTGCAGAAAGAAGGCAAAACCGCTGCACTGTATCTGTATTCAACGGCAATCACACGACATGACCCATCAAAAGAACTCAAATTGGTGCATCACACGAGGAAATTGCACGGATTCGATGCGTTGCCTGCACAAGCCCGACTATCAATACCATTCTAATATAAACCATAACAAACTGTATTTATTGAATAATATCTACAAGAATAACTGAATGGCAATTTTGGCATAACGTTTGCTTTTAACAGGATAAGGACTCCAATGGCGGAGTACTAAAAAAATCTTGGTTCAACGGCGAACCATATTGACAAAGGCGTCTAACCGGACTGAATGCATCGGACATTCTGTTTGGCGACGTTTTTTTTTGCCCGATTTTTTTCAGCTTAATGAGGTCATCATGAAACAAACCCGGATAATTACTATTAAGAAACTGGCTGCGGCATTAACCGCCGCATCCCTATTAACCTTTACCTTAAGTGCCGATGCGGCTGAAAAACTGGAAAAAGACAGCTTAAAGCTCGGCTTCATCAAACTGACCGATATGGCGCCTTTAGCGGTTGCTTTGGAAAAAGGCTATTTCGAAGATGAAGGTCTTTCCGTACAAGTGGAAGCGCAGGCCAACTGGAAAGTGTTGCTGGATCGGGTGATAGGCGGCGAACTGGATGGCGCGCATATGCTGGCAGGTCAGCCCATTGGTGCAACCATCGGCTTTGGTACCAAAGCCGATATTATTACTGCGTTTAGCATGGATTTAAACGGTAATGCGATTACCGTATCCAACGATGTCTGGCAGCAAATGAAGCCGCATATTCCGATCAAAGACGGCAAACCGGTACATCCTATTAAAGCCGACGCCCTGAAACCTGTCGTTGAAAAATATAAAAGCGCAGGCAAGCCTTTCAATATGGGCATGGTATTTCCGGTCTCAACACATAATTATGAATTGCGTTACTGGCTGGCGGCCGGCGGTATTAAACCCGGTTTTTATGCTCCCCCTCAAGATACATCCGGCCAGCTTGATGCTGACGCGCTGTTGTCGGTAACGCCTCCTCCGCAAATGCCTTCCACTATGGACTCGGGCACGATTGTCGGCTACTGCGTCGGCGAACCGTGGAATCAGCAAGCGGTATTCAAAGGCATCGGCGTGCCGGTCATCAGCGATTACGAAATCTGGAAAAACAACCCTGAAAAGGTTTTTGGCGTCAGCAAAGAGTGGGCCGACAAAAACCCCAATACCCATAAAGCGGTCATCAAAGCCCTGATTCGCGCCGCGATGTGGCTGGATGCGGATAACAACAAAAATCGTCCTGAAGCGGTCGAAATGTTGTCGCAATCACAGTATGTCGGCGCTGATTACGAGGTGATTGCCAACAGCATGACCGGCACCTTTGAATATGAAAAAGGCGACAAGCGCGATTTGCCCGATTTCAACGTGTTCTTCCGGCATAACGCGACTTATCCCTACTACAGCGATGCGATTTGGTATTTGACCCAAATGCGCCGCTGGGGGCAAATCAACGAACAAAAATCGGATGCCTGGTTTATGGAAACTGCCAAACAGGTTTATCGCCCGGATATTTATAGGGCTGCGGCCAAGGCGCTGATTGCAGACGGCAAGGCCAAAGCCAGTGATTTTCCTGCCGACACTGAAACCGGCTTTAAAGCGCCGACCGATGATTTTATTGACGGCATTGTTTATGACGGCAGCAAGCCGAATGATTATCTGACCAAATTTCCTATCGGCCTTAAGGGCAAGCAAAAAGTAGTCGGCGGCAAGGTGGTCGAGTAGTTGATATTTGCAGCATTGACATCGTTCCCACGCTACGGCGTGGGAACCAGTCCGATTTATGTGTGGGTGTCTATCAACAGTGGACGTTAACTGAGTGCAAGGACGCGCCTTTTTTACCTTTCGCCTTTAACCTTTTGCCTGTTTTTTTACCTTTCACCTGTTTTTTAAAGGTACCTATTATGCATAACCGACTGATCAAATTTTTAAACATAACCGGACTCACCTGGTTTGTTCCTCTGGCAAAAATAGCGGCCGGAGAGAATCCCTCGCTGCAAATCCGCCAACTGTGGCTGATCATGAGCGTGCCGATACTCGCTTTTATACTCTTCCTGGGGCTTTGGAGCTTCTCCGCATCCAAGGTTAACACCAGTCTGGGCACTATTCCCGGCCCGGTCGCGGTGTGGCACGAAGCAGGCGGATTGCTTGACGACCATTATGCCGAACGGACTAAAGAAGCCGAGTATTACCAACGTCAGCAAGCCCGCAACGAACAAAAACACGCTGAAGATCCGGCCGCTGAAATCAAGGTCCGTCCCTATAACGGCCAGGCTACCTATCTGGATAAGATTTATACCAGCCTGTACACGGTGTTTGCAGGCTTTGCCATTGCCACCCTGATCGCCGTACCGCTAGGTCTGTTCTGCGGCATGAGTCCGGTGTTTAACACCGCGATCAATCCGCTGGTGCAGATTTTCAAGCCGGTATCGCCGTTGGCTTGGCTGCCGATTGTCACCTTGGTAGTCAGTGCCATGTATGCGGGCGGCGATGGCTCCTGGTTTGAAAAATCGTTCCTGACTTCCGCAATTACCGTCACGCTGTGTTCGCTGTGGCCGACGCTGATCAACACCGCCGTCGGCGTGTCATCGATAGACAAGGACCTGATCAATGTCGGCAAAGTATTGCGACTTAACTGGAGCACCCAAATCAGGAAAATCATTTTGCCGTCCGCGTTGCCTTACATTTTCACCGGCATGCGTTTGTCCTTGGGCGTGGGCTGGATGGTGTTAATCGCTGCGGAAATGCTGGCGCAAAATCCGGGGTTGGGTAAATTCGTCTGGGATGAATTCCAGAACGGCAGTTCCAACTCCTTAGGGAGAATTATGGTCGCGGTGTTTACGATCGGACTGATCGGCTTTGCGTTGGACCGCATCATGCAGTCACTACAAAACCTGTTCTCTTTCGGTAGAACGCTTTAATTATTTATCCACGAAAAGCACGAAAGACACGAAAAATACTGATGTGGGGGCGACGCAAGGCGCCCAGGCAGTAACAATCGGCGACTAAAGTCGCCCCCACAATCATGACCTCACTTTCGTGGACAACTGCTTTTTCTATGCCTAACCAGGAGCCGAGATGTCCGTCTTGAACCTCAACATTGTCAATAAACACATGCAAAATAACCCGCCTGCGCCATCGAATGACGCCTACCAGCCTTTACTCGAATTAAAGGCGGTGTGCAAAAGCTATGGCGCGGCATCCATACTCAACAATATCAACCTGAGCATTAAAGCAGGCGAATTCGTTGCCATAGTCGGTTTTTCCGGCAGCGGCAAAACCACGCTGATTTCAACGATTGCCGGGTTGATTCAGGCCGACAGCGGCGAGGTGCTAAAACAAGGTCTGCCGATTACCTCGCCGGGACCGGACCGCGGCGTGGTGTTCCAAAACTATTCGCTGATGCCGTGGCTGACGGTGTTTGAAAACGTGGCGCTGGCGGTCGATCAGATATTCAAACACTGGCCTGCCGAACAACGCCGTGCGCATACCGAAAAATACGTCAGGATGGTTAATCTCGGCGCGGCGATGGCTAAAAAACCCGCCGAGCTGTCCGGCGGCATGCGCCAACGGGTCAATGTCGCCCGAGCCTTGGCCGCCAGTCCCGATATTTTGTTGCTGGACGAACCGCTCAGCGCGCTGGATGCGTTGACGCGCGGTAACTTGCAGGATGAGATTTTGCAAATCTGGGAACAGGAAAAGAAGACCGTCATCCTGATTACCAACGATGTCGATGAGGCCATCTATATGGCGGATCGGGTTATCCCGCTTAATCCCGGTCCCGATGCGACCTTCGGCCCGGATTTTCCTATCAATATCGAGCGCCCCAGGAACCGGACTGCATTAAACCATAACCCCGAGTTTAAACGCTTACGCGCCGAAATAACCCGTTATTTAATGGACATCGGCATCGCAAAAAACCAGGATATGGCCCAAGATAAAATCGTCCTGCCCAAAATCAAACCTAACACCGACAATGACTGGAATCGTGCTTATTCGGCCTTTGCCGCGCCTGCTCCCGGCAGGCTTGCGGCATACACACCATCCCTGGCGATAAAACCCACACAGGATGAGGTAGCTCGCCCGCGTTATCTGGAGTTTTCAAAGCTGTGTAAAATTTACCCGACACCCGACGGCAACAGTTCGGTTAAGGTCGTGGACGGTTTCGACCTGAAGATGAAAAAAGGCGAATTCATCTCGATCATCGGTCATTCCGGCTGCGGTAAATCCACGGTGTTATCGATGACCGCCGGTTTAAACAGCATCTCCGAAGGCGTTATTATCCTGGACAACAAGGAGATTGACAGCGCAGGCCCCGATCGCGGTGTAGTGTTTCAGGCGCCCAGCCTGTTCCCCTGGCTGACTGCATTCGAAAACGTGATGTTGGGCGTCGATAAGGTCTATCCCCATGCCTCCAAATCGGAACGCGATGACATCGTCGGCTATTACCTGACCCGCGTCGGCTTGAGCGATTCGCTGCGCAAAAAAGCCGCCGACATGTCCAACGGCATGCGCCAGCGCGTCGGCATCGCCCGCGCCTTCGCCTTATCGCCCAAACTGCTGTTGCTGGACGAGCCGTTCGGCATGCTGGATTCGTTGACCCGCTGGGAATTGCAGGAAGTGTTGATGGAAGTCTGGGAAAGAACCCAGGTCACCGCCATTGTGGTCACCCATGATGTCGACGAGGCCATACTGCTGGCAGACCGGGTGGTAATGATGACCAACGGCCCGCACGCCAAAATCGGCAAAATAGAAAACATCGATTTGCCCAGGCCGCGCAACCGTAAAGCGTTGCTGGAACATCCCGATTACTACAAATACCGGGAGAGCATCTTAAACTTTCTGACCGAGTGCGACCATAGTCATTAGGTTCTACAAAAAGCATAAAAACAGTCAATGCGTAGGATGTGCTGAGGTACGAAGTGCATCAATCGCGAACGATGCGCTTCACTTTGTTCAGCACATCCTACGTATTGCATAACATCAAACATTAAACACAAAAGGAGGCTTTATGCCGCTGAAAAAAACAAAACTTCCCGTATCGTTGCTGGCGCTAGTCGTAAGCGGTTCAGCCGTAGCCGGTGTTACCCAGGATGTTGAAGACGCGCTCAATTTTTATCATTACGGTAAAAACGGCGCGGTCAAGATTGACTTGAATTACCGTTACGAAAATGTCGATCAAGACCAAGGCCCGCAAAAAACCGCCAATGCCAACACCGCACGCCTGCGGGCAGGTTTGCTGTCACCGACCTTTCACGGCCTGCAAGGCTATGCCGAATACGAAGGCAATCTGGCCATGCAGGAGGATTTCAACAGTACGCGCAACGGCAATACCGCTTACTCAACGGTTGCCGATCCTGAGAAAAGCGAACTCAATCAATTATGGCTCAGCTATGCCGGTATTCCCGATACACTGATTAAAGGCGGCCGGCAACGCATCAAGCTCGACGACGACCGCTTTATCGGCAACGTCGGCTGGCGGCAGATGGAAACCACCTTCGACTCGGTGCTGATCACCCACAGCAATCAACAGCTGTTCGGCCTGACCGTTAACGCAGGCTATATCGGCAACGTCAATACATTTACCTCCACGACCGAAAACATCGAAGCCCCGATTCTGAACATCAGTTATAAAGTCGGCGATTACGGCAACCTGGTCGGTTACGGCTACTGGCTGGATTATACCGAGCGCGAAAATTATGAAAAATCCAGCCAAACCTATGGCTTGCGTATGACCAACTATCAAAAACCGGGAGACACTCTAAAGCTGAGTGATAACTACGGTGTGGTCTATACCGCCGAATGGGGACATCAGGAAGATTACGGACACGGCGCGACCCACTATGACGCGAGCCGCATCAACCTGATGGGCGGCGTTACCGCCTATAACTTCACTTTCCAAGGGGCAGTTGAACAACTTGACGGCAAAGGGCTCAATAAAACTTTTGATACGCCGCTAGGCACCAACCATGCGTTCCAGGGCTGGGCGGACTTATTCCTGGTTACGCCTAGAGACGGTATCCGCGACGTATCCGGCGCAGTGCATACCGTACTGGATCGCGGCAGCGTGATATTAACCGGTGTTTACCATGATTTCACCGATGACACCGGCAGCCTTCATTACGGCAAGGAATGGGATTTCCAGGCCACCAAAAAATTCGGCAAGCATTATTCCCTGCTGGCCAAATACGCTTATTACGATGCCGATCAATTCGGCACCGATACCCAAAAAATCTGGTTGCAGGGGAATATCAGTTTTTAAGCCCTTGCGCCGCACCATAATGATGCAACCAGCATTATTATGGTGCTTCTTAGTCACTAAGCATTAGCCTCTTGTTTCCATTTTATACCGCTACGTGGCCCAAATAACCCGGTATTAAACGGTCTTTGCCGGTGTGGCATGCAACCTGCATTTCCCCGAGTAAATCTTTAATAACTGGGAATCAACCATGTCATCTTCACACCTTAACCTGCTGTCCTTCTCGGGGAAAACCAAAATTCTCCATATGAGCTGGATGGCTTTTTTTATCAGCTTTGTGGTGTGGTTTAACCACGCGCCGTTAATGATGGTGATCGCTAAAACGCTGGGTATGAGCAACTCGGAAATAAAAACCATCCTGATTTTAAATGTCGCCTTGACCATTCCGGCGCGGATTGTGATCGGCATTCTGGTTGATAAATTCGGCCCTAAACGGACTTATTCAACACTGCTGGCGACGGGCAGTATTCCCTGTTTTATGTTCGCTTTTGCCACCAGTTTTGAGCAACTGGCCCTGGCCCGTTTCTTGTTAGGCTTTATCGGCGCCGGTTTTGTGATCGGTATCCGCATGGTCGGCGAATGGTTTCCGGCCAAACAAGTGGGCATTGCCGAAGGAATTTACGGCGGTTGGGGAAATTTCGGTTCAGCCGCTGCGGCCGGAACCTTGCCTGCTCTCGCCTTGATCTATGGCGGCGACGAAGGCTGGCGCTATGCGATTGCAACCACCGGCGCTATGTCCCTGATCTATTCGGTCATCTATTTTTTCAGTGTCTCCGATACCCCCAAAGGCTCGACTTATTTTAAGCCTAAAAAAGCCGGGGCGATGGAAGTGACCAGCATCCGGGACTTGTTCTTCTATGTTCTGATGAACATTCCTTTGTACGCCACCTTAAGCCTGTTAACCTGGAAACTATCGCCAACAGGCGCTAACCTGTTATCGAACGTCGCCGCCATTGGCATTTATATCGGCATTTGGGTTTTATTCCTCTATAACGTCTATAAAATTATCCACGTCAATGAGGAGCATCTGCAACAACCGGTCGATGAAATTCATAAATACAAATTCAAGCAGGTTGCCATTCTGAATTTGGCGTATTTCATTACCTTCGGCTCGGAACTGGCGGTAGTTTCGATGTTGCCGCTGTTTTTCTTTGAAACCTTCCATGAATCGCAAGGCATCAGCATGGTGCAAGCCGGTTTACTGGGCGGGAGTTTTGCCTTTATCAATCTGGTTGCGCGGCCGCTTGGCGGCTGGGTTAGCGACAAATTCGGCCGTAAACTGTCGTTAAGTATTTTTGTTTTGGGTCTGTCGGCGGGCTATTTTTGCATGTCGCTGATTGATCCGGAATGGTCTATTGCGTTGGCGGTATTGGTCACCATGGCCTGCTCTTGCTTTGTATCAGCCGGCTGCGGTGCCGTCTATGCGATAGTTCCGTTGATAAAACGGCGGATGACCGGACAGATTGCCGGCATGGTCGGCGCTTACGGCAATGTCGGCGGCGTACTGTTTTTGACTATATTATCGTTTGTTACCCCGGCGGCATTTTTTACAGTCATCGCGGTCGTGGCATTATCCGTGTTGGTCGCCGTACAGTTTATCGATGAACCCAAAGGACACATGGCCGAAGTTCAGGAAGACGGCACCGTGGAAATGATTGAGTTGAATTAATAAATCAGGCAAAAGGCGAAGGACGAAGGGCAAAAATAGCTTGCACCTAAGTTTAAAGGGTATTTCAATTTTTCGCCTTTCGCCTTTCGCCTTTCGCCTTTCGCCTTTCGCCTTAAACATACACCATGCCAACACTCAAAGTCAGCATCGGCTCTGCCAGCGATAAAGGCATCAAGCCGGATAATGAGGATTTTTTCGGTTCCTTAATACCGGAAGGCCCGCAGCTTATCCATAAAGGCATAGCCGTTGCGATCGCCGACGGCATGAGCGGCAGCGACGCCGGAAAACAGGCCAGCCACTGCTGTGTGATCGGCTTTTTAAGCGATTATTACAGCACCCCGGACTCGTGGTCGGTCAAACTTGCCGGGCAGAAAATTCTTTCCGCGACCAATTCCTGGCTATACAGTCAGGGACAAGTCCGCTATGAATCGACCAAAGGCATGGTCAGCACGCTCAGTATCATCGTCCTGAAATCGACCACGGCGCATATTTTCCATATCGGCGATTCTCGCATTTATCGCTTGCGCCAAGGTAATTTTGAGCAGATAACCCGCGATCACCGCATCTGGGTTAAAGAAAAGAATTATCTTAACCGGGCTATGGGCATAGAGCCGCGCCTGGAAGTCGATTACCAGTCGCGTCCTGTGGAAAAAGGCGATCTGTTTTTGCTGACGACTGACGGCATACACGATTTTATCGATGAAAAAATCCTGAAAAAACTCGTCCAAGAGTCTGCGGATTTAACGCTGGTTGCCGAAAAAGTCATGCAACAGGCCGCAGCCAATCACAGCGACGACAATCTGACCTGCCAGCTGCTCAGAATCGATGAACTGCCCGAAGCCAACGAAGACGAGATTATTCGCCGCCACACCAACCTGCCCTTCCCGCCGCCGCTGGAACCCGGCATGGTCATCGACGGCTACCGGATTGAGGCCGAATTGCATGCCAGCAAACGCACCCAGATTTATCGGGCATTCGACACCCAAACCCACACTCAGGTTATTTTAAAAACCCCGTCCATCCTTTATGATGACGACACCCATTACATCGAGCATTTTCTGCATGAAGAATGGGCGGGGAAACGCATTCATCACGACAATGTGCTGAAAGTTCTGAGCGCCGATCGGGAAAAAAGCTGCATTTATTACGTCACCGAATTTCTTGAAGGTCCGACGCTTAGGCAATGGATTACCGACCATCCGAAGCCTGACATTAAAGCAGCCAGAAGAATTGTCGAGCAGATTGCTAAAGGTCTGCGCGCTTTTCATCGCATGGAAATGCTGCATCAGGATTTGAAGCCTGAAAACATCATGTTCGATAAAAACGGCGTCGTTAAAATCATCGATTTCGGTTCGGTTAAAATCGCCGGCATCGCAGAAATCACCCCGCTGGATCACAGCGAGACCGACAATATACTCGGCACCTTAAATTACGCCGCGCCCGAATATCATCTGGGGCAGCGGGGCACGGTAAAATCCGAGCTGTTTTCGCTGGCGGTGATCACTTACGAGATGCTGAACAACGCCCTGCCCTTCGGCCAGGATATGCCTGAAAAACCCGACAAAATGAATCTGGCAAAACTGCACTATGTGCCCAGTTTTCATCACAACGCGATGGTTCCTCTCTGGATTGACGGCGCCTTAGAAAAAGCGACCGCAATAAGCCCGCAATTTCGCTATGACGATTTATCGGAGTTTCTGTTTGACCTGTCCACACCCAATCCGAAGTTCCTGAGCGCCAAGGAAGCCATCCCTTTGATTCAGCGCAATCCGTTATTATTCTGGAAAGGCTTATCGGCAATCCTGCTGCTCACTAATCTGGTTTTGCTGTATTTGTTGACCTAGATCCATCGTCCACGGACAGCACGATAACACTGTAGGAGCGGGCCGTGCCCGCGATAGGAGGCCGCGATTACCCTCGTTCCCACGCTCCAGCGTGGGAACGCATATGGAAGTATGACGACATACAGAGTCAGTATGGATTCCCACGCGGGAGCGTGGGAACCAGAGATGTGGATAATAATTTCACAGTCTCTCCAGCTTGAGAACCCGCATAATCATCACAACAGCGCCTTGATCTCCGGCACACAAGAGCCGCAGTTGGTTCCGGCTTTAAGGCATCGACCTACTTCCTGATGGGTTTTAAGTCCTTTTTCCCTGATTGCCTGTTGGATGGTTTTTTCGCCGACATTGAAGCAGGCGCAAACGATAGTGCCGACATCGGCGACACCTAAGGGCGGCTTGCCGGTCAATAAGGCCATGCGTTCCGCTATTTCCAATTCTTTTTTTGCGAATAGGGAGAGCAACCAGTTGCGTTCCGGCAACGCAGACTCGACGGCGATAAAAACCACGCTTTCCAGCTGATTGTTGACGATACGTGCGGCCCGGTAATTGCCCCGAGCGGCATCTTGATATTCCTGCCACTGGATTGTTTCGCCGGCGCTGTCGCAGAGGTTCTGTTGCGCCCATGCCTGCCAGTTTTCGGGCAAGGCCATCCCGGCCAGTTCATAGCGGTAAACCTGTTCGCCTTTCATTTTTACCCAATAGTCCGGATCGCTGATGCTTAACTCGCGCCGGGACAGGATAAAACCTTGCCAGGCAGGTTGATAAGCCTTGATGCGCACCGGCGTGTGCTTGCTTTCCGGTTGCTTGGAAATCGGATCGACCGCAGCATTGACTAACGCACCCATGCGTCCGCGACTGGCGTATTGTTCGGTCCAGTGCATCGGCACAAAGATGCTGCCTGGCTGTTGACTGTCGGTAATCTGTACCCGCGCAATCATTGAACCCCAACGGCTTTCAATGATGGCCAAATTGGGTATATCAGCAGGCTGTTGTGGGCGCGAATTTAAGTAGTGCGCATCAGCAGGATGCACTTCGACAAATGGCTCGGGCTTGTGCTGATTAAGTTGCGCCGCAATAGCGGTGCGGGTCATGGTATGCCACTGGTCGCGCAAACGGCCGGTATTTAAAATCAGCGGGTAATCCTGATCCGGCGGATTGACCGGCGGGCGTGGCGTAACCGCAATAAACCGGGCTTTGCCCGATTCGGTATAAAACCGCCCGTCCTCGAACAATCTTGCCCTGCCTTGCGGATAGGCCTGATTAACCGGCCACTGGATCGGCTGCAAACTGTCGTAATCGTGCCGGGTAATGTCCGCAAATGCCGATATGTCAAAGTCACGTTGGCCGTTATTTTCAAAGCCTGACAACGCCGCGTGTTCGCGAAAAATCTCCACCGGACTTTGATAATGGAATGCCTGTTCAAAACCCATGCGCCTTGCGACTTGGGTGACGATCCACCAATCCGGTTTGGCGCTGCCGGCAGGTTTAAATAACGCCCGTTGCCGTGAAATGCGCCGCTCGGAATTGGTGACCATGCCGTCTTTTTCGCTCCAGCCTTGCGCGGGTAACAGCACATGCGCCAAAGCGGTGGTATCGGTATCGTTGATGCAATCGGACACTGCCACAAACTCGCAACGCTGCAAGGCCAGTTTGACTTTATTCGCATTGGGCAGACTGACCACCGGGTTGGTACCCATAATCCACACGGCTTTGATTTTGCCGTCGTAAATGGCGTCAAATAATTCCACGGCCGGATAACCCGGCTGTTTGGCAATGTTTGCCGTATTCCAGAACCGTGCGACCCGATCTATGTCGTCGGCATTGGAAAAATCCATATGCGCGGCCAATTGATTCGACAAGCCGCCGACTTCGCGCCCGCCCATCGCATTGGGTTGTCCGGTCAGCGAGAATGGCCCGCAACCCGGTTTGCCTATGCTGCCCGTTGCCAAATGGCAATTGATAATCGCGTTGACCTTGTCGGTTCCGGATGCCGATTGATTGATGCCCTGGCTGTATAAGCTCATCACTTTTTTATGCCCGGCAAACCAGTCATAAAAACACTGCAGGTCGTCTTTATCTAAGCCGCAAAAATCGGCAAGCTGTTCACTATCGATACCGGCTACATCCAACGCTTCGGCAAAGCCTTCGGTATGCGCTTTTATATAAGCCGAATCCAGCGCGTTTTGTTCGCTTAAAAAATGCAGCAGGCCGTTAAACAAGGCGGCGTCACTGCCGCTCGCCAGCGGCAAATGCAAATCGGCGATGTCGCAACTGGCGGTGCGGCGCGGGTCGATCACCACGATTTTTAACGCCGGATTGGCTTCCTTGGCTGCGCGTATCCGTTGGAAACTGACCGGATGACACCAGGCGGCATTGGAGCCGATCAGCACGATCATCTCAGCGTGTTCAAAATCTTCGTAACAGCCCGGCACGGTATCGGAACCGAAGGCGCGTTTATGCCCGGCCACCGACGACGACATGCACAAGCGGCTGTTGGTATCCATATTGCCGCTGCCGATAAAGCCTTTCATCAGCTTGTTGGCGACGTAATAATCTTCGGTCAACAATTGCCCGGAGCCGTAAATCGCCACCGCGTCGGCGCCATATTTTTCGATAGCGCGGATAAAGGAGTCGGCGACCAGATCCAATGCTTCGGTCCAGCTGGTTTCTCGCCCGTAGACTTTCGGCTGCAACAGTCGGCCTTTGAGTTCAACCGTCTCGCCGAGCGCCGAACCTTTGGAGCATAGCCGCCCGAAATTGGCCGGATGCGTAGTGTCGCCGCTGATTTTAAGGCGATGATGCGCTTCATCGACTTTGGCGCTAATGCCGCAGCCCACGCCGCAGTAAGGGCAAGTGGTTTGTATGGGTTTATTCATTAAATCTAAAAATACTCAATAATTAGAAAATAGAAAACGGATGACACTGATTTAAACGGGTTCAAACGGATTTTTTATCCGTGTTCCATTGAAAACCGGCATCTGCTAAGGAACATGCATAAATTAATTTAAGCAATTACCACGAAGAGCATGAAGGACATGAAGACTTAAATCCTTCATGCATTTCATGTTCTTCATGGTTTAAAAATAAAACTGGCTCAAGTTATTTCATGCACGTTCCTAAGTAACTGCATAAGCTTTACCGAAAATCAACATATCTCTTATGTCGGAAATATTGTCTTCCTGCTCCAGCAATTCCTGATACCAGCTGCCATCGGCCGTATCACCGTACAGCACCGCGCCAATCAGCTTATTGGCCTTAATGACCAGTTTCTTGTAAATGCCTATAGCGGGATCGGTAAAATGGATGCATTCACAGTTTACATCACCTTGAAAATCGCCGACCGAAAACAGGTTGATACCGGTGACTTTAAGCTTGGTCGCGGTCGGCAAGGTAATATATTCAGCCACGCCATGCGCACTGAGATGATTGGCACAGACTTTGGCCTGCTCAAACAGCGGGGCGACCAGGCCGAAGGTAGCGCCGCGATGCTGGATACATTCGCCTACCGCGTAAATGCTGGGATCGTAACTTTGCAAGGTATCGTTAACGACGATGCCGCGCTCGCAATAAATCCCCGCTTCCTGAGCCAGCGCCATGTTGGGGCGTACGCCGATGGCCATAATAAACAGGTCGCATTCGAGTTGACTGCCATCATCAAAACAAACAGAGGTGATATGACCATTTTCATCGCCCGACAATTGCTTAAGTTTGGCGGCCATCTTAAATTTCAGGCCGCGTTGCTCCAGTTCCGTTTGCAGCATTTTTGCTGCGGGTCTGTCCATTTGCCGGTTCAGCAAGATTTCATGATTATGGATCACGGTCACATCCATGCCTCTTAAAACCAAACCGTTGGCGGCTTCCAGGCCTAACAACCCGCCGCCCAAGACCACGGCTTTTTTATGGCTACGACTGTAGCTAAGCATTTTGTTGACATCGACAATGTCCCGAAAGCTGATTACGCCCTCCAGATCATTGCCGGCGATCTCCGCTATAACGGCTTTGGAACCGGTAGCGATTAACAGCCGGTCATAGCCGGCAAATGTGCCGTCTTGCGCATAGACTTTTTTGTTTTTCCGGTCTATCCGCGTCACGGCTTTGGCTTCGCCCGCATAGAGCGTTATGCCGTTGTCGAGGTACCACTGACGGTTATTAATCACAATATCCTCAATGGTTTTTTCGCCGCACAGCACCGAGGACAGCATGATGCGGTTGTAGTTGCCGTAAGGCTCGGCACCGAACACGGTGATGGCGTATTTATCCGGCGCGGCGGTCAGCAGTTCCTCTACGGTACGCATACCCGCCATGCCGTTGCCGATCACGACCAAGCGTTGTTTCATCGGGTGTTCCTTATGATTGAATGCTATTTTCAATTCACAAGCAATCCGTATGCCGTAAACCGACTTGGGTGTTTTCCTGAATCTAAATCCTAAAAATACAAATTTAATGCGCTAAAATGGTGCATAATTAAATTGCTGGCGCACTTAATTGGACAGTAATATAAAAAGACAGACGAAAGGCAAAAGGCGAAAGACGAAAAGGGAAAAAAACTTTTGCCCTTAGCCCTTGGCCTTTCGCCTTTCGCCTTTTTCCGGCCCACAAATTGCTATGAAAACGATAACGCTCTTACTTTAAACAATCTTAAGCAAACCATGTATAAACGTATATTGGATCACCTTAATACCGCCATCCTGTTATTTGATCGCGCCCTAACGCTCACTTACATCAATTCTGCCGGCGAGATTTTGCTTGCCGACAGCTCGCGCCACTTGGTAGGCCTCGGCGCTTATGAGTTGTTCAAGTCTTCCGATCCCGCGTTGCTGGTCAATTTGCAGCAATGCCTGACCATGGCGGAACCGCTGATGGACCGCGAGCTTATCCTGGATCGTATGACCCACAGCCTCACCATTAATTTGAGCTTAACGCCGTTATTGAAAAATGAGCGGGTCAACGAGATTCTGGTCGAATTGCAACAAGTGGATAATCATCTGCGCATATCCAAGGAAGAACACTTATTAACCCAGCAGAACACCGCCAGATTGCTGGTCAGAGGCTTGGCGCATGAAATCAAAAACCCGTTGGGCGGTTTACGCGGCGCGGCACAATTGCTGGATCTGGAGTTACACGACCCGGAACTCAAGGAATACACCCAAATTATCATCGCCGAATCCGACCGTCTGCAAGGCTTGATGGATAAAATGCTCGGCCCCAACAAACTACCCAATAAAAAGGCCATCAATATTCACGAAGTGCTGGAGCGGGTCAGACAGTTGGTTCAAGCAGAATCCAGCCGCAGCCTCACCATTAAATCCGACTACGACCCCAGTATTCCCGACATCCTGGCCGATAAAGACCAACTGATCCAGGCTATCTTGAATATCGCCAAGAACGCCGTTCAGGCGTTAAATGGCGAAGGCGGCATTATCCTCAGAACCCGGATTCACCGGCAAGTGAACATCGGTCGCAAGCGCTACAAATTGGCGGTCAAATGCGACATTATCGATAACGGACCGGGCATCGACATCGACATGATGAACCAGATATTTTACCCGATGATTACCGGACGCGCCGACGGCACAGGGCTGGGATTATCCATAGCCCAAGCCTTGATCAATCAGCATAACGGTTTAATTGAATGCAATAGCGAACCCGGAAACACGGTGTTTTCAATCTTCTTACCGATTATCACCCAAGGGGAATCAGAAAATGACTAAAGCCGAAACTGTCTGGATCATCGATGACGACAAATCGATACGCTGGGTCGTGGAAAAAGCCCTGCAAAAAGCGGACATTATCACCCGCAGTTTTTCCGGTGCGGCCGATTTGCTGAGCGCCTTGCAGGACTATCTGCCCGATGCGCTGATTACCGATATTCGTATGCCCGGCATGGACGGGCTGGAACTTTTGGACAAGATTCAACTGAGTCACCCGAATCTGCCGGTTATTGTGATGACCGCGCATTCCGATCTGGAAAGCGCAGTCTCGGCATTCCATGGCGGTGCGTTTGAATACCTGCCCAAACCCTTCGATATTAAGGAAGTCGTCGATCTCGCCCATAGAGCCTGTATTCATAGCCGGCAACAGCAAATCTCGGATTCCCCGACGTATGCGGCAGAAGAAACCACGCCGGAAATCATCGGCGAAGCGCCGTCGATGCAGGAGGTATTCCGCGCTATCGGCAGACTGGCCAGATCGCATATCACCGTACTGATCAACGGCGAATCGGGAACCGGCAAGGAACTGGTCGCCAAAGCCCTGCATCGCCACAGCCCCAGAGCAGGCAATCCGTTTATTGCGCTGAACATGGCCGCCATCCCCAAAGACCTGATGGAATCGGAACTGTTTGGTCATGAAAAAGGGGCTTTCACCGGCGCGCAATCACGCCGCGCCGGCCGCTTTGAGCAGGCCGATCGCGGCACCTTGTTTCTTGATGAAATCGGCGACATGCCCGCCGAACTGCAAACCCGTTTATTACGGGTGCTGGCTGATGGCGAGTTCTACCCGGTCGGGTCATACGCCTCCGTTAAAGTCGATGTGCGCATTATTGCTGCCACCCACCAGGACCTTGAAATACTGGTAGACCAGGGCCGCTTCAGGGAAGACTTGTTCCATCGCTTAAACGTGATCCGCATCCACATACCGCCGCTGCGGGAGCGCAAACAGGACATCCCCTTACTGCTGCGCCACTTTTTAAATCAGGCGGCGCTCGAACTGAATACCGAAATTAAAGTGTTAAAACCTGAAGTGGAGGCTTTTTTAAGCACGCTGGACTGGCCGGGCAATGTCAGGCAACTGGAGAACAGTTGTCGTTGGCTGACGGTGATGGCCTCGGGGCGGGAAATTCATCTGCACGACCTGCCGCCCGAGTTGCTAGGTACCCCAGCAGAAAAAAACGCTGCCGAAAACGGCTGGGAAACCTTACTCAGAAACTGGATAGACCAGCAGCTATTGCGCGGAAACGAGGCCGAAATCGCCAAACAAATCATCCCCGCTGTCGAGACCATTTTGATTCAAGCGGCTTTAAACTTTACCCACGGAAAACGCCACGAAGCGGCTATTTTATTGGGCTATGGCAGGAACACCTTGACCCGGAAGATTCAGGAAATGGGGATAGAATTGTAGACCTATGTCTTGTTTCGTTGTGTGCCATTATTCCTTCACAGAAGGGATATTGATTACTTACTAAGACACTGCGACAATATGTCACATTCCAATGTTTATCATTTATCGCTAATATACACATAACTCTTGAGATGTAAATTTCCTCCTCGGAATTCAGAGTTTTATATCCTTCTCTAATGCGGCCTAATCAGCCGCATTTTTTTTGCCTACAAGGCAGTGATTGCTCCCGGCAATCATTCTGCATTTCCTCCATCCATGGAGGTCAGATGCAGGCAAGGAGCGTGAGCTTTGCCTGCTGTCAGGTAAATCGAAGTTGAAATTCATTAACTCTGCGACATTCTGACACGCGGCAATTTGCCACATTCCATTACCTAACATTTGCCACTAAAATATATACAACTCTTGAGATGCAAACTTCCTCCTCGGAATTCAGAGTTTTATATCCTTCTCTAATGCGGCCTAATCAGCCGCATTTTTTTTGCCTGCAAGGCAGCGATTGCTCCCGGCAATCATTCTGCATTTCCTCCATCCATGGAGGTCAGATGTAGGCAAGGCATTTAAATAAGGTGGTTGGTGTCATAATGAGTCGGTGATCCAGGAAAAACTAGCCTAACTTGAAACCGACAAAGAAGCCGCCAACCCCGCTGGCGCCCTTGCTGGTAATGCTGGTCAGGCGATCAACCAGAAACCCACCGGAGCTTTTTGCAGCTTCCGTCGCCGCACTGGCGGCATGTTGCAGCTTTTCATCGGTTATATCGATAACATCGTAATGCTCCGCGATAAACAACAGCACGATTGTCGCTCCTCCCAGAAATAATGCCGTACGCAACATTTTTTTGGCGAAATAACCAACCGCCAGTCCGATAACAAACGGCGCGCCGACACTACCAATTAAAAAAGTCGAGGAAAAAATGTCGCTAGAAGAAGATGCTGCTTCGACTGGATGGATGTTCATGGTTCTGGGTTTCCGCTGTTGTGTTTATTGAAATAGCACGTAGGAATTAGTTCTTACTGGGCGATAAAAATAATCGATTATTTATGTTTTTCATTTTATCACTAAACTCGATCGCGCCAGAAAACAAAGCTATACTGACAACACATGCAGAATAACTTGATCTGTTAGAGTCAAAAACCGGTTATCATTGAAACCATATCAATTAAAACGTTTTATAAGCGTACAATATTTTTAATCCTTATCACAAAAGTCCCAGTCAAATATTCAGGTTGGACGAGAGCATTATGTATTCAGTTGAAGTTTTTCCATGGAATAAAAATTTCGAGGTCGGAGTGCCGCTGATCGATGAGCAACACCAAAAGTTGGTCGAGCTGTTAAATGTGCTGGCCGGCCATCTGGCTTATCAATCCGACATCCCCACCTTGAACAATGTTTTCAATGACTTGGCAGAATACGCTATTTACCATTTTCAGGCAGAAGAACGCGTATGGCATGAGTTCTTCCCTGAAGATGCCTGGGAAACAAAACATAAGGACGATCACAGGAGATTTCTGACGACAGTAAACAGAATAATGTCTGAAAAAACCGTCCGACCGTTAGATCAAGTGATTGAGGAAATCCTCACCTTTCTGACCCAATGGCTGGCCTTTCATATTCTGGATACCGACATGCGCATGGCCAAGGTCGTGCTGGCGGTGCAATCGGGCATACCGCTAAATCAGGCTAAAGAGCAAGCCGACCATGAAATGAGCGGGGCGATGAAGGTGCTGATCGAGACCATGCTTTCGATGTTCGATGCGCTCTCTTCACGCACCATGCAGCTGGCGAAAGAGGTGATTGAACGCCAGAAAGCCGAGCAGGTAAGCCAGGACGCTCTTGAGCGCCTCCAAAAAATCGCCAGTCAGGTGCCGGGACTGGTCTTCCAGTTTCAGTTATTTCCCGATGGCAGATCCTGCATTCCTTACGCCAATGAGGCCATTCGCACTCTCTATCGGGTTAGCCCGGAGGAAGTCAGTCTGGATGCCACCAAGATACTGACTGCCTTGCATCCGGATGACCTGGAGAACTTCAAGACGTCCATTCGGGTATCGGCGCAGGACTTAACGCCATGGTGTCAGGAATACCGTTTGAAGTTTGACGGTACTACCATCTGCTGGCTATATGGCAATGCGCTACCTCAGCGGCAGACGGATGACTCCGTGCTTTGGCACGGCTTCATTACCGACATCACCCGGCACAAGCAAAGTGAAGTAGATCTTCGCATCGCCGCCACCGCTTTTGAATTGCAGGATGCCATGCTGGTCACCGATGCAAACAATGTCATCCTCAAAGTCAACCAGGCATTTACTCGAATCACCGGTTACAGCTCCAAGGAGGCGATCGGAAAAAGTCCGAATTTGCTCAGTTCGGGACAGTATGACAGGACTTTTTATGCCGCAATGTGGGAGAGCATCAATCGCACCGACGCATGGCAAGGTGAAATATGGAATCGACGCAAAAACGGCGAGATATACCCTCAATGGCTTATTATCACGGCAGTAAAGGAATCCGATGAACAGAGTGAACAGATCAATCATTATGTTGCCTCCTTCTCCGATATAACCTCACGCAAGGCCGCCGAAGAGGAGATCAGGCAACTGGCCTTTTATGATCCGCTTACCCAACTGCCTAATCGTCGGCTGTTGCAAGAGCGGCTTAAACACAGCATCGAAGTTGACCGACGTGATGGCAAGCGGCTGGCATTACTGATCCTTGATCTGGATCGCTTTAAAGCAGTCAACGACAGCTTGGGACATTTTGCAGGCGACGAGTTACTGCAACAGGTCGCCGTGCGCATCTCGGCAAGGTTGCGTAGCGTAGACATAGTAGCGCGTCTGGGAGGCGATGAATTTGTCGTATTGCTGGAAGACATTAGCCATACAGAAGATGCTGCACGGGTGGCGGCAGAAATCATCCTCGTTTTAAGCAAACCGTTTCAACTCGCTCAGAGCAACGAGGTACTGATTGGCGTCAGCATCGGCATCAGCCTGTATCCGGAACACGGTACCGGCTATGAAATACTGATGGATCACGCTGATACCGCGTTGTATCAAGCCAAAGATCAAGGCCGCGGCTGCTACTCTTATTTTTCCGCAGACCAGACATTCGCAGCTCGTGAACGCATTGCCCTGGAAACACGACTGCGTCGGGCGATCGAACAAGAGGAACTGCGTGTTTTTTACCAGCCGCAGGTGAATATTGCCAGCGGCCGCATCGTCGGTGCCGAGGCCTTGGTACGCTGGCAAGACCCGACAGAAGGATTGATTCCACCGCTACATTTTATCCCTGTCGCCGAAGAAACGGGACTGATTCTGAAAATTGGCGCCTGGGTGTTGCGAGAGACCTGCCGGCAAGGCCGTCTTTGGCTGGATGCAGGTTTACCGCCGCTAACATTGGCCGTAAACGTTTCCCCCCAGCAATTCCGTCGCGGCAACATTAGCGCCTTGGTTGCTACTTGCTTAAAAGAAACAGGATTTCCAGCCGAGTGCCTGGAATTGGAAATGACTGAAAGTGGACTGATGGAGAATCAGGATCATGTTATGGATCTTCTGGGCTCGCTACGCGCGCAAGGCATCCGTCTTGCCATCGATGACTTTGGCACCGGTTTTTCATCGCTGGCTTGTCTGAAGCACTTTCCGCTGGATGTGCTGAAAATCGACAAAAGTTTTATCGACGATATTCCCCACCTGCAAGACGACATGGAAATTGCCACCACTATTATTGCAATGGGGCATATTCTGGGCTTTAAAGTTCTGGCGGAAGGCGTGGAAACTGCGGCACAACTGGATTTCTTGCGGGAACAACATTGCGATTCGTATCAAGGTTACATCAACAGCCCCCCCGTACCGGCAGAAGCGTTTGTTGAGCTGTTACGCAATCAAGGAAATTGAAACTTGCCGCGCATCACGCTCAGCTGTAGGCCGGAATAAGCCGGTTCGAGCCTACGCAAGGACTGGCGTCTCACGTCAGGCTATCCTGCCTGACGCCCTTCGGGTAAATGCAAATCTGTTCCAGACAGATTTGTCCGGCGCTCCACTTATTCCGGCTACGATTGATAGATAACTTGCGGCTTGCCTTCAGACTCAACCAGTTCGCCGATAGTAAAAACTGTTTCGCCCAACCGGGTAAGCATCTCAAGCGTCACCTGCTCATCTTCGGCGGCCACACAAACTATCATGCCGATACCGCAATTAAAGGTGATCAACATGTCCGTTTGCGATACCTTACCTTTTTCCTGCAACCATTTGAAAATACCAGGAAATTCCCATGAAGCAAGGTCGATATGGGCGTTAGTCCCCACGGGAAGCACACGCGGCAGATTCTCGGTTAAACCGCCGCCGGTAATATGAGCAAGCGCATGTACCGGTACCTTATCCAGCAACGCCAACAACGACTTCACATAGATCCGGGTGGGTTCCAGTAAGGCAGAGCCTAAAGATTGAGCCTCGAAGGTATCCGTTAACGCACTATGACTGTGGGCAATGATTTTACGGATTAATGAATAGCCGTTGGAATGCGGTCCGGATGAGGCAATGCCAATCAACTTATCGCCGACGTTGACTTTGCTGCCGTCGAGCACCTTGCTTTTTTCCACGATGCCGACGCAAAAACCCGCCAGATCATACTCGCCATCCGTATACATACCCGGCATTTCTGCGGTTTCGCCGCCAACCAGCGCTGCGCCTGAGAGTTCACAGCCTTTGCCTATGCCTTCTACGACCGATGCAGCGGTATCGACATCCAGTTTACCGGTAGCGAAATAATCCAGGAAAAACAAAGGCTCTGCACCCTGAACAATAATATCATTGACGCACATCGCAACCAGATCAATACCGATGGTGTTATGAATACCCAATTCATTGGCCAGTTTTAACTTGGTGCCTACGCCATCGGTGCCGGAAACCAGAATCGGATGTTGATAACGATCCAACGGCAGTTCAAACATAGAACCGAAACCGCCCAAACCAGCCAGAACTCCCGCTGTCCGTGTTCTGGCGGCAATAGGCTTGATGCGTTCGACCAAGGCATTACCGGCCTCAATGTCAACGCCGGCACTTTTATAATTCAAGCTTTCTTGATTTTGTTCGCTCAATGTTGTGTTCTCTTGCTAAAATTTAAACTACCGATATTGTACAAGACATCGTCGGTTTTGTCTGAAGGATATGGATATGCGTGGATTTTATCTATCAGATACTTCCATAACGTTTGTACGAACGTTGCGGCAAATCGAAAACTAATTAACGCGATTCCTTAAGTACCCAGGAATCAATCGAAATCACCCATAGCAACACCAAGTCTTTTTTGAGGAGTAGATATGAAAGTAACAACAACATTTAGCCCCATACTATTGATTGCAGCGGCATTATTTACCAGCACAGTTTGCGCCTATGATCCCGGCGAGACCGAAATAGCTTGCAAAAAGCCTCAATTTAGAGACTTTAGTCTTCCTGTCTATAGTGAACCCGAGAAAACCGAGGTTCCGCCGGAATCAGCATTTTCCTTTACGCTCTCGCCTTGGACCGATCCAAACACTATAAAATTGACGGCTAAAAAACAAAATATCGACTTTAGCGTTGAAAGCAACAGCAGTTTTCACCGCATTAACGCAAAATTGCCCGCCGCTTTCACCGGTAACTTTGTCAGGATCAATAGCAGCGCCAAGGCGGTATTGGGCTGTTCCGAGAAGATTGGCTGGCTGATCAAAGTTGCCGATAAATGACAGAGGTTCAAGGCGAAAAAATCCAAACTACCACACGGCCGCCCTTGCACCTTAGACCTGTTTTTTAATAAAGCACCTTATCGCTCTTTTCAGCCCAAATGTTAAAAGGCTGCATCGCATTCGGCAGGTTTAAATGCAGCATGGCGATGCGGCGCTGATGCGGCAAAACAGAAATCTCATCGTAAATGAAGCTGTCGTCAAAGTTGGCGGCAGCGGCATCATGCCGGCTACAGGCAAAATAGACTTTTGCAAGCCTCGCCCAATAGATTGCACCCAGGCACATCGGACAGGGTTCGCAGCTGGAATAAAGGATGCAACCCTGCAACTGAAAGTCATTCAGTTTTTTACACGCCAGGCGTATCGCCATCACTTCGGCATGAGCGGTAGGGTCAATAGTGCTGGTGACCTTGTTGCCGCTGGCAGCAATCAGCTGCCCATCTTTTACGATAAGCGCACCATAAGGGCCGCCCTGCCCTGACCTGGCATTATCTACTGCCAGGTCAACAGCTTGCTGCAAAAATTCCTTATGCATCTATAAACCTAAGGGATTGTTGGGGTCTACGCCATCCATAAAAGGCAGGCCTCGTTCTTGATGGGTGAGTTGATATATTTTTCCCAACCAGTTGTTGAATACCGCTTTTGCCGTATCGCTCCAGGTATTGTCAATATGCTCCAGAATCAGGTCTTCCGGGAATTCTTCCAGCCTCTGCCCGTTCTGCTTGGCTGATCTGACCTGCTGCTCATAATCGACTAAAATCTGCTGGACGATCTCATTAAAATAATTTTCGGGGAACGGCGGATAGTCGTTTATTTCGGCGCGATAAAAGCGCAGGACTTCACGCTTGTATTCTTTCAATAGGCTAACGTCATCATATTCAGGATGTCCCTGAAAAAACACGATACGAAAACCGTCCGGGCTAACGGCAAGGTGCACACCCGCTTCTTTGCTGGCCGCAAGAACTTTGAGTCCGTGTTGTTCCATATCGCTTTGGAATATTTCATTAAACCGGGAATGCGGCACATCAAACCGGGTATTGATCTCGGCAACCAACGGATGGCTGCGGTCGATTAGCTTGTGTGAAAATACCCCCCAGCGTTTGGCCGGTAAGCGGGTGCGCTCGATACCGTAACAGTATTGAATGAGCGCATGGGTGGCAAGGCAGGAGCAGAGAATCGAAGTGACATTGTCCTTGGCCCAGAAAAAAACCTCGTTCAACGGTTCCCAGAATTCTTCTTCGGGTAATCGGGCATGGGTGACATTAGCACCGCTGATGATCAGCGCATCGAGGCCGTCCCGTTTGATTTGCTCAAAGGATTCGTAATACTTGGCAATATGGGCTTTTGCTTCCGGACTTCTTTGCAGTCCTTCAATGGTAAAAGGATGCACATGAAATTGAACAATTTGATTGCACGCCCCCACCAGTCGGAAAAACTGTCTTTCTGTCGCTTCCAGCGCCGCATCGGGCATCATATTGAGCAGTCCGACATGCATTTCCCGTATATCCTGATTACTGGCGCGCTCAGGATCTAATATTTCCTCCCCTTCTTCACGAAGGCGTTGGAATGTGGGTAAATCAGTATAGGCAACTAAAGGCATAAGCGGACTCCATCCATATCATTGCTGTGAACCCAGCGCATCGGCGATAAGCCGGATAAAATCATCCTCACTTTTAACGGTGGCGACATCATTCGCATCGATAGTATAGCCGTATTGATCGGCAATAGCCTGATAACGGGGCAGTCGGGATTTAAATAATTCAGGAAAAACCCAGGAGACAAAATCATCCGGCGGCATATCATCGGTGGAAGCGTAATTTTTAAGGCGCATGAATTCGGCAAGCTTTTCATCAAGAAACGCTTCCCGATAATAAAGCGGCTTGGGATCGGATTTAGCGCGTTCAATAATGGTTTGTTCCAACGCCGGAGGTATTTTGATGTAAACAATCAGCGTGTTTTGTGCCAGCGTTTCCAGCACTTCCTGGCTATCCAGCTCACTGACGCTGCCCCCGGCGTCATTGACAAAATGCTTATAACCGTAAATATCTTCGGCTTTATTAATAAAATCCGGCACATCATTCATCGCGGCAATTTCAGCCAGATGATGCAGCTTTTGGCGGCGCTTGAATTCCTGCAAAGATAATCCGCCCAAATCGGCATTGCCGAGCTTGCCGAGAAAGCTGGAGACAGGAGCCAGATTATCGACGGTTATTTTATTGCTGATATGAATGGAGTCGGAAAGCAGCAACTCGCGCAGAAAAGGAACACGCATAGCCTGACGTTTAATATTGTCCAGAATAGGCTCTTCCAGATATTTTGTGCCTATCCGGTAGTCACCGGAATAGTGGAACCATTTGGCTTTGGGTAGTTTATTGGCCAGCGTGGTTTTACCCGCACCGGACATTGCCAGTAGGGTAATGCGTTTCGATTTCCAGTCCAGAAATTCCTGCGGACTCATTTTCATGTAATGGTTTCCTAATTAATCCAGATAATCTTCGATGTCTACGTCTTCAGGATTTGGCTTGTGTTTGTCGGTATCGGTATAGCCCAGATCATCGGTTTCAATGTCGTCAAAAGGCGCGCTCCAGTCTTCGGGATCCTCGATATAATCAAAAGTTGAGTTATACCAGCTGTCATGATCATATTCGCCGATATCGCCGTTAAGGTATTGAACTTCGATAGAGTCATCGCTTTCTTCAATGGCGACGACTTTAAACTTCAGGTTGTTCTCTACATCTTTGTACCAACTACCGATGATGGGGTCTGTTATTGTTGTCATGATTATTCCTCAATGCTCATAAAATATTTCGATGCAAAATATCTAAAGGTAAGTAATATTACTAGGAAGGCTAAATAAAACACAACGGTATTTTGCACGGTTCGGGATAAATTCAGTTCAAGGCCTTTTATATTGAAGTTAACGTTAAAGCCTGTTATGACCCTGCTGATTAGCCGTATTCGTGCGCCATATTTATAAAGCCATGTTTATAAAGAAAGGGCCGCTATGTTGCAAGAGTTCGGCGCGCCTGGATACTAGCTGATACGAAAAACTGCCGGGCAAAACACCGACCCAACCAGACACCTTGTTTCATCGTAGCCAATAATCCACTAATAACCCAAGGAATACGACTAGACCAAACCAGTTATTGTTCAAAAACGCCTTAAAGCAAAGCGTTTTTTCCCGGTGAAAAATCAGTTTTTGCTGATAAACCGACAAGCCTGCCGCCAGTAAAAGACCGCCATAATAAGGCCAGTTTGCGTCTATCATTTGCCCGACGGTCATCAGCAAGCCGAGTATGACGAGCTGCAATCCCCCCATGATTTCCCGGTCATAAGCGCCGAACAGTATGGCGGTCGATTTAACGCCTATTTTTAAATCATCCTCCTTATCGACCATTGCATACATGGTATCGTAAACCAAGGCCCATAACACCACAGCCAAATACATCACCCAGGCCACCGGCGGAATGCTGTTTAGCTGTGCCGAAAAAGCCATCGGCACCGCCCAACCAAACGCGATACCCAAATAGGCCTGAGGCAGCTGGGTATAGCGCTTCATAAACGGATAGCTGGCGGCCAAAAATGCGGCGACAAACGACAGCAGGATGGTGTAGCTATTCAGCAATAACACCAACCCGAACGCGCACAAACACAACGCCACAAAAACCAGCAGCGCTTCCTTGGGCTTTACCTTGCCTGCGGCGATAGGCCGATGTTGGGTGCGCTGCACATGCGGGTCAAAGTCGCGGTCGGCGTAATCGTTAATCACGCAACCGGCAGCACGCATCAGCACGACGCCCAGACAAATAACCGTCAAAACCAACACATCGGGCTTGCCGTCGCTGGCAACCCACAGCGCCCACAATGCCGGCCACAATAAAATCAGGATGCCGATAGGCTTGTCAAATCGCGCTAATATCCAATATTGCCTGAGTCTGTCTATTGCTCTGTCCATAATTAGGGTTGTTGCCTTTTCAAGGCCTGTATTTTGTTAAAAATGCTATTATAGCTTTTTTATTTTAATGAGCGGGCGAACCACATGAGCGTAAAGATTTATCACAATCCGCGTTGCAGCAAATCCCGGCAAACCTTGCAATTGTTACAACAGCAAGGCATAGCACCGGAGATTATCGAGTATCTTAAAACGCCTCCCAGCGTTCAGGAGCTGGACGACATCCTGCAAAAGCTGGACATGGAGCCGCGAAAATTGATACGCAAAACTGAAGCCGCCTATAAGGCCAACGGCCTGGACGATGCTTCACTGGATCGGCAGGCGCTGATAACAGCCATGGTGGACCATCCTATTCTCATTGAACGGCCCATTGTTGTTGCCAACGGCAAGGCGGCGCTGGGTCGTCCGCCCGAAGCCGTACTCGCCATCCTTTAATTGCCCTGCTTATGACAAAGATCCTGGTGTTATATTTCTCCCGCAATGGCGCTACCGCCGACATGGCTAATCATATCGCTCGAGGCGTTGAATCCGTTGACGGCGTTGAAGCGGTACTCAGAACCGTCCCCGATGTTTCAGCTGTCTCTGAAAAAACCGCAACCAGCATCCCCGCCCACGGCGCGCTTTACGCGACCCTTGACGATTTAAAATCCTGCGATGGTCTGGCGCTGGGCAGTCCAACCCATTTCGGCAATATGGCCGCGCCACTAAAATATTTTATCGATAGCACGACCGAAATCTGGTTTTCAGGCGCACTATCCGGCAAACCCGGCGGCGTATTCACCTCAACCGGCAGCCTGCACGGCGGCCAGGAAAGCACCTTGTTATCGATGATGTTGCCGCTCTTGCATCACGGCATGTTGCTGCTGGGCTTGCCCTATACCGAACATGCGTTGCGTGAAACCACCAGCGGCGGCACACCCTACGGCCCTAGCCATGTATCGACCGATCACATCGGCTTGAGCGCTCACGAAAAAACCCTGTGCAGAGCGCTCGGTGCTCGGCTGGCTAAAACCGCGCTTCAACTGAAACAATCGTCATGACCATAAAACCGATTTACTACTACATCATCGCCCTGACCGGTTTTTTCGGGCTGTTCGCATTGCTAATGCTGTGGAATACCGTGCTCGTACCTTCCACCCGCTTGCCGGTAGCCTTGGTTTTACTGGTCGCCGTTACGCCGTTATTGCTGCCCATGCGCGGCTTGCTGAATCGCAATCCCAGAAGTTGCGCGTGGGCGGCCTACATCAGCCTGATTTATTTTCTCCACGGTACTGCCGAAGCCTACGTTAATCCTGATGAACGGCTGTATGCATCGCTTGAAATCCTGCTGAGTTTGATGCTTTTTTTCGGCAGCACATTTTATATACGCTTTGCGGGAAAACAGAACTGACCATGGCGCAGCAACTGCCTTTGCATTTTGAGTTCAGAGCGAATCAAACGTTTGAGGATTTTTTTCCCGGCGCCAATCAGGAAATCGTCACTCACTTACAACAGTGTGTTGCGGGCCTGGGTGAGCAGCAAATTTTCCTCTGGGGCAAATCGGGACTGGGCAAAAGCCACTTACTGCAAGCCTGTTGTCACCAAGCGCAGCGTCACAAGCTCAGCTCGTTCTATTTTGATTTAGCGAATGCTGGGCTGCCTGATCCGGCCATGCTGAGCGGACTGGATAACTATGATGTCGTTTGTTTCGACAATATCGAAGCCATCGCCGGCAACGCAGCCTGGGAGCGGGCTTTTTTTAATTTCTTTAATCAGCACCGTGATCGCGGCCACAAACTGATCGTCTCGGCATCTTCCGCGCCCAATGCGATTGCTATCCAATTGCCCGATCTTAAAACCCGTCTTAATTGGGGGCTGACCTTGAAAATACAGCCCTTGACCGATAGCGACCGGGTGGCGGCATTGATCTTTAAAGCCGATCACATGGGCTTTGAAATCGCCCCGCAAGCCGGGCGTTTTCTGCTGACGCATTACGACAGAGATTTAACCTCTTTATGGGCTTTACTGGAAAAACTGGACAGGGCATCATTGGCCGCCAAACGTAAATTAACTATTCCTTTTTTAAAACAGATTCTGGACGAAGAAAGCCGTGATTAAAGTGCTGGTTATTGGAGCAGGAGCTATCGGCGCCTTTTACGGCGCGCTGCTGGCAAAGGCCGGTGCCGAGGTTTCGGTAGTTTGCCGCTCCGATTATGCCCAGGTCAAACAACACGGTTTTATCATCGACAGTCACCCGCTCGGCCGCTGGCATTTTACCCCGGCACAGGTGTTAAAAAACGCCGCCGATTTTGAAGGAACTGCGGACTATATTTTACTCTGCACCAAAGTCATTCCGACGGTGGATCGGGTCGCGCTGCTACGCCCGTATGTTGCTGAAAACATGGCGATAGTCTTTATCCAGAATGGCGTGGACATCGAACAGGAACTGCTGACCGCCTTTCCCGACAATGAAATCGTCAGCGGTCTGGCGTTTATTTGCTGCAACCGGGTCGGTCCCGGCGAGATATTGCATTTGGCCTATGGCCGTCTGGCTTTAGGCAATCTGCCGAACGGCATCAGCCCTAAAACCGCGCAGTTGTGCGAACTTTTCAGGCAATCCGGCATAGACTGCAACGCGACCGAAAACATTGTTACCGGGCGCTGGCAAAAATGCGTCTGGAACGCGCCGTTTAACCCGTTATCGGTATTATCGGGAGGCTTGCCGACGCTGGACATTCTGCAAACCCAGGAGTCTTTCGTACGCAGCATCATGCAGGAGGTTTGCGACATTGCGGCGGCATCCGGGCATCGGTTGCCCGATAATATTGTTAACATCAACATCGAACATACCTACGCGATGCCGCCTTATAAAACCAGCATGTTGCTGGATTATGAAAACGGCCAACCGATGGAAACCGAAGCCATCCTTGGCAACGCGTTGCGCGCCGCGCAACGGCTAGGCGTAGCCGTCCCCCATCTGGAATCGGTCTATGCGTTGATGAAACTCAGGGAATTGATGCTCAACGATTAGAAAAACCAATTATCCACGAAAGCCAAAAGTAGGCGCCTCTAGGCGACACGAAAAGCACGAAAAATCTAAAGAGATACCAAGTTTGTAGCTCGTTACCAAAAGGGCAAATAGCTGTGCAATACAGCATGTTAATTTATTTCGTGTCTTTCGAGCTTTTCGTGGACAAATTTACTGAGCGACTATTTCCCGTAAAAAATATAATCTGCCGTATAGGCAGCCCGCTTTTCACTACCCAGATGATTAGAATTACATCCCGAGACAGGCGGCAGACCACCGTCGGTATTGACCCGATTAATAAAGCTCACATCCGAAAACAAGCCGTCACCCTGATGCGAGATTACCTCGACCAGTAACCAGGAAATAGCTTTGCCCGGTGCCATATCGATTTTATTGACTACCCGGCCGACGACGCGACTGCCTTCTTTATATTCCCAGAGCGGTCCAGCGCTGTGATTGCCGACCAGCTTACCTTCCTCATCGAATAACTTGGCATCGGGTGCCAGCATTGTCCAGGCATACTCGCCTTGCTTCAGTGCGCATTGATAAATCTGATCACCCTTGGCATGCACGGTTAAAAGAGGACTATAGCCTTGCGGCACCTTAATCTGCTCGGGTATGACAGTCTCGGCATAAGCCGCGCCTTGTAACATCACCGATAAAATGACTATCTTTTTAATCATAGCGTTCACCATGGCAGTGGCGTTCCGTCATACTTGACGAAACTGCCTGATTGATCCAATGAAAAGTTCTCTATCAAAGCGCGCATTCCGCTAATGCTTTCTTCGGCATTAATTAACCCATTAGGCCCGCCCATATCGGTTTTGACCCAACCGGGATGGAAAATCAGCACACCGACAGACTGATCTTTAAGCTCTATCGCCAGGCTCTTCATCGCCGCATTCAACGCCGCCTTGCTGGAACGATACAGAATACTGCCGCCACCGGTATTATCCGCAATACTGCCCATCAAGCTGCTGATCGCAACAACCAATTTTTTATCGCTACGCTTGATTTGCGGTAAAAATGCTTCAGCCATTTTTACCGGGGCTTGGGTATTAACCACCAGCGATTTAATCCATGCCTGATAATCAAGCTGACCAAAACCGCCGCTCTGCATGTCCCCATAGATACCCGCATTGTTAATCAACACATCGATGCAACGGTCTGACAATTTTTGCGACAACGCATCAATTTGTTCAAATTCTGAAACATCCAGCTGTTCCAGCTGAATATCAGGGTGGCGACTGGCGAGATTATTTAAATCAAATGCATCATCAGGGTTACGCGAACAGGCGATGACGTTCCAGCCGTCAGCCGCATATTGGCGGCAAAACTCCAGACCCAAGCCGCGATTAGCGCCGGTAATTAACACTGTAGCCATTTTATTTCTCCCATAAAAAAACCTCCTGCATCGACAGATGCAGGAGGCTTTATACTACTTCAAAATTAAGCTGAAAAGTTTTTTGCAGCAAAATCCCAGTTAACTAATGCCCAAAATGCTTCCAGATAAGCCGGACGTGCATTGCGGTAATCGATGTAATAGGCGTGCTCCCAAACATCGCAAGTCAACAAAGGCGTTTGACCGGTGGTTAACGGACAGCCTGCATTGCTGGTACTAACCAGAGCCAAACTGCCGTCGGTATTTTTTACCAGCCAGGCCCAGCCTGAACCGAATGTCGTCACTGCGCATTTGGTGAATTCTTCTTTAAACTTTGCAAATGAACCGAAAGTTGCGTTGATCGCATCGCCTAAAGCGCCGGTAGGTTCGCCGCCCGCATTGGGTGCCAAGCTGTTCCAGTAGAAGGTATGATTCCAGACTTGCGCCGCATTATTGAAAATACCGCCGGAAGACTTTTTGATGATTTCTTCCAGCGACAATCCTTCAAATTCGGTTCCCGGAACCAGATTATTCAGGTTTGTTACATAAGTTTGATGATGCTTACCATAATGATATTCTAAAGTTTCTTCAGAAATTTTGGGCGCTAATGCATCTTTAGCATAAGGCAAAGCAGGAAGTTCGAAAGCCATGGGATTCTCCTAAATAAAGTTGCTGTAAGGTGTTGCATGCAAACAGCTGGCACAAAAACAAATACCAAGTGTTTTAATAAACAATTACTTTAGCACTGCTTGTCGATTAAATAAAGCAATAGCACAAGTAAAAAGGTGTCAAACTGTTAAAATTACTTGTGAATAATCCCCAAGAATCAACGGGAATTAAAAAGATACCTAAAATTCTAATACTAAGGCATTCAGCTGATAGCAGGCTCTCCCTGATAGGCATAGCTATCTACACAAGTCACATTAGGAAATCCTGAGCTGTTTCTTGCAAAGCGGCAAGCTCCTCATGGGAGTAACAATCCAACACCTCCTGCATAGAAAGGAATATCCATAATCCTGCCAACA
>NZ_JAWPOH010000026.1:0-51362 GCF_037671525.1 Methylobacter svalbardensis | reverse complement strand
CTTTCAAGACGTATATGCAAGATGCCAGTAAAGTTTTGTGTGTCATGAAGAAAATGCGTGAAGATTTCGCAATCCCTGCGTGAATTTTACTGTAGTGGCTTGGAAATTATTTACCTGAGAAACTATAGAATGCGGCACATAGGTATAGGGAAATAACATTAGTCTTCAGTCCCTTTTGTGTCAGCCATGCTGTCCAGAATGGTTTTTATAAAAAGCACCTTTTCAACTGAATCACCTAGTTGCTGGTTGATCTCATCAATCAAGGCATGTTTGTCATGATCCGTATCTGAATACCTGCCTTGTTCAAAGCGGTTTTTTAACTTCTCCATTTCTTGCTGCGCAAAGCCGCCAATGGTTTCCTTTTTGCCAAAAGTGCTCAAGGTGATCTTGTTAATGGAAGCACCGAGCGTATTGTAGTCTGGGCGCTTAACATCAACGACACTGTCCTCTTTTGAGAACACCAGCACTTGTTCCGGCTTGCTATCGGAAATCAAAAACGGCGTATGGGTGGTAATCAGCATTTCGCGTTGAACGTTCTTTTCATCCAATTTGGAATCCATAGACTTAAAACAATCACGCAATCGGGAAATGAACTTGGAGCGCCAATCGGGGTTAAAGTGGGTTTCCGGCTCGTCCAACAGAAATAGGCTGTTGGAATTTTTAAACAGCAAGCAAAGACCCAGGCTATGTAAAAATTGATGCTCGCCGTCGGAAAGGTCTTTCAGCATGACGGCATTGGGCACATCGGTCTTGTTAAACTTCACAAATTTAAAGCGCATAATGCGTTCATCGGAAGGCAAGGTGGGGATGGTTTCATTCGCATATAAGCTATTAGATCTGTAGAGGTCTTTTTTTAAGCTGTCGCTTACGGAATACAAGTTTAGCGTCAGTAAAATACGAAATGACTGAAACAAATCAATCGCCGAGGCAAAGTTGTCTTTAAAGGCTTCCCTGGTCGCATCATTAACCAAATAGTCCAAATACAGGCAGCCAGTTTCGTCATCTTGAAAATAACTGGTTGCACAGCGTCGCAAACGGTTAATAACCGGCTCAAAAATGAGCGCTGAATTTGGTTCTGGTTCTGGTTCTGATTCAAACTTTTCCAGTATGGGTAAAAAGTAGCTTTTGACTTCTGTGTCAGTTTCCTCAACTATCAAAAAACCTTCTGGATATAGCTTGGCTTGCTCGGCAGAAATCTCAATGCGTTTTTTCAGAATAATACGAAATTCCTGTAAGTCTCCTATACCTACATCCTGCTTAAATGGCGCAAGTGTTTCATCATCTTCAAACAACAAATTACACAACAAAATAGCCTGACTAAAAGCATTATCCAGATAGATTTGCCTGGATTCCGGCCTGCCTGCATAGGGCAAATCCTGCTTAAGCGTATCCAGATATTCATCCAGTTGGATAAAACGCATTTTAAAAAACGGCAGGCTAAGAATTTCGTTCTCACCTGAGGAATAACCCAACACAAACTCCGGTAACATTTCCACTGCATCGAGTCGTGATAACGGCATTTCTTCGCCAAACGCTGGGTTATTGAGCCATAATAGTTGAGCACCGCTATCAGGGGTTTTAACGATCTTTATATGTGCCGTCAAATCTGCCCCGCCTTCCTGTAGCCTGTCAGGGGTAGGAATCAAATACTCTAGTTCAAAGGCGTTCGGTTGTGCATATTCTTCACTAAAGCCATGGGGATTAGTATCTTCGTCAAAAGCAAAGATCTCTGGGCGGTAAGTTAGATACTGACATTCAAGGTGATAAAAAATCGCTGCCAGCACTTCTAGCACATTGGATTTGCCGCTGCCATTAGGGCCTGCCAGAATGTAAGGTGAAAACTCCCTATCGGTGACATCGGTACTTTCGGAACGATCCCAATCGCGCAAAAAATACAGCTCAAAGCCTTCTTGCAAGCTACGAAAAGGCTCGTTGAGTTTCAGCCGTAACAGTTTCATTCCTCTGATCCATTTTCAACTAAAGAAAACAGTAGGATTTTTTGTTTTTCGTCGAAAACTTGCATCACTAGATTTTCTGCCAATAAGTCGAAGAGGATGGTCTTGATTGTTTCATATCCCATGAAGTCGACCGTTTCCAACTCGTTAAGCTGCTGCATCAAAGTATCGAATGATATTGGTTTAACCTCATTGGACAGAATGTCTATGACATCTTCTTGATGAAAGGACTGCTCGTTGTACTCTTCCAAATACATGGCCAGTGGATCGTGGGCTAGTTTTTGCCAAGAGGAGAAATCCGGAATGGAACTGTGTAGCCGATTGGCAGCTTCTAAGTGTTGAGTGTATATGCTAGATGTACTTGCTCGCTCCACAGCGTTACGCATATCTCCAAAAGGATCAGTTATTTTTCTGAGTGCTTCGCTGTATTGATCAGATAATCCATTGTCAAACTTTGGGATAGCTGTTGTATGACCAAGAGCCGATTCCATTTTTTTGGCAATAGAATTAATCCGATCGTAATTTAATGATTCGAACTTTGCCATGGTTGAACGCATAGACTCAAAAGGTGCGGTAGCGTGTTTCAACGCATCGTTATGTTGTTCAAGCCAGCCCATATCAATCTTGGGTATAGCGGAAGCCATGTTACGAGCTATTTCGACACTGTTGGAGATAGAATCAAATTGACTGAGATTTAATGGCTTCATGACCGATTCGATCTGCTCCATGGCCGAAGTAATAGTCGACATATTCTTTAGTTGTTCAAGAGGAGAACGGTAGGCGGCAAGTTGAGCCGCTGCTTGTTTTACTGATTCGAGTTGTGCCAGATCGAATAATGAAACACGCGCTGCTCTCTCAATAGCTTTAAGGCTAGTTGCACTTTGATTAAACGCATTTAGGGTTGTCAGAGTAGCGCTGATGTTCTCGGGTACAACGACTTCATTTATATCATTTTCGAGGTCTGCGAATATTTTGTGGTTCAATGGAATACGAGTTAAATCCAGTTCCCCTTTAAAGGCTTTTTGGCTGAGTGTGCCGTAGAGGTTTTCCAGTTCGGTCAGGTTTTGCTGGTAGTGGTTTTTTAGGGATTCTACTTTTTCGACGATGGCTGCGAATTGATTTTGGGATTCGATTGGCGGTAAAAACAGCGGAAAGTTTTTCAGCTGAGTTGAATTGATCGACGCAATCCCCGTAGTTTGCTTCGCAGCCTTGAGAAAATAAGTCTTCCCGTAAACTGATCCTGCTAGTGCGCTCAGGAAGTAAGGATTTAACAATTTTGTGTTTGTTATCCGTACTCGAAAAATGTGATTTTGATGAATGCAATTTTTAATCTCTTCTTCCCAAACTGAACCTCTTCCCAGCTTGTCGGGGTCGCCACCCTCGGTAAGAAGAATGTCACCTTTTTTTAGCAAGTAGCGCTTAAATTCACTTTCAGAGACAAAAATTGTCTTAATCTCATTCAAATTCAGATGTCCATCTTGGACATTTGCAACCCTCATATAAGGAGCTTCAACCATCTCTTCGTCTTTATATTTTTTCCCTTTTGTTGCTCCAGATACTATCTCAGTAAGATCACTCAGTTTGTGAGGTGTCCATTTTTTGTAATCAGCATGGAGAATGCCAAACATTTCCAAAAACGTACTTTTCAGAAAGTCATCCAGCAGACGCCGGTTGTCTTTGCGAGTGACAATGAGCATCTCGACGCGACTGAGCAGGGTGGCGATGCGGGCTTGGTCAGTGAGGTTGTCTGGTAACGGAATTTTAATTATTGCCAAAGATTTTGAGTTTAACGTTTTGCCCATTGCGGCTTGATTTGAACCAACAAGTCTCGCCGCTTTTAAGGCATAAAATAAATAATCAGATGATAATTTATTTTTGTCTTTAACTATCAGAGCCGCAATAGCCTCATTGGTATAGAGATCGCGACTAGCAAAAGCCATCTTGCCAATGCTCAACTTAAAGCTGAACAATAAAGTTCCTTTTGGAATTAATCTACAGCGGGCATTTTCAACGGCTGTTTGTGTGATTTCTTCTTTTGTGTATTTTAGGTATTTTTCCTTTAAATCTGCGATGCACACCCAAGGATGGCCTTTTCCCCAATATTCAGAGGTGTTTCTTGCTGGAGTGCTTCCCATGATAATCTCGCAGAGATCACCTAGGTTTTCCTTTTTCATCCCACCATCCCCTTCAATTCCAACAGCTCTTTAACAATCCCACCCTGAATCTTGCCTAGCGCCTGCATATCTAAATTCTCACCGATCTCACTAGCAAGTAATTTCTGCAAAATCATCTCCGACTTTTCATAGTGAATTTCTTCAAACACATCTTCCTTGTACCGGCTTAAGCTGAGATCGTAGTTTTCATCGACGATTTCCTGTCGTGGCACGCTAAAGAATTTCTGCGTGCGATCCGAGGCTTGCTCAGGCTTGCGGCTGTGGTATTTCGCCACAATGTCCTGTAAATCACCAAAGCCTTCCAGCTTGTTGCGTTTGTCATCCAGTGTATAGCCATCGTTATTCATATCATAAAACCAGACCTGTTGTGTGGCAGGCTCATCGACCTTATCTTGCTTATCGTAGGCTTTGGTGAATAACAAAATGGCGGTGCTGACTCCAGCATAGGGTTTAAAGACGCCGCTGGGCAGCGTAATCACGGCTTTTAAATCGCAGCGATCCACCAGGATTTTACGCGCTTCTACAAACGCTTTGCCGGAACCGAACAATACCCCCTGCGGAATAATCACTCCGGCAGTGCCGCCTTTTTTTAGCAGGCGGTAGATGTTTTCGATAAACAGCAGCTCTGTTTTGGTGGTACCAAGGTTTAAGTCTTCGTTGATGTCGCCTTTGTCGATACTGCCAGTAAAGGGCGGATTGGCCATGATGATGTCGTAGTGATTGGCTTCGTCAAAGCTTTTGCTGAGCGTGTCTTTGTAATCGATATGCGGCTCGTCGATGCCGTGCATCATCAGGTTCATTAGCCCTAAGCGCACCATGGTGCTGTCGATGTCATAACCCCATAAACTTTCGTTGAGAATGCGTTTGGCATTTTCGGTCAGACTGGCACTGACCGAGGTACGCTTGAATCCGTCTTCGTCGGTTTGCAGCTGTGCCGCGCTGCTATCGTTATTTTTGGCGGCTTTAACCGCTAACTGGGTGACGATGTATTGATAAGCGCCCAGCAGGAAACCGCCGGAGCCACAGGCTGGATCAGCTATACGGTGACCCAGTTGCGGTTGCACCAGTTCGGCAATGAGTTTGATGATATGGCGTGGCGTGCGGAACTGGCCGTTTTTACCGGCGGAGGCAATTTCAGACAACAGGTATTCGTAAACATCGCCCTGTATATCCTGAAACGCCTGGCCTTTCTCTTGTGAGTCATTTTCCATCTCGCCATACATTTCGTCGATGGTTTTAACCGCTTCCACCAATAACATGGGTTTGGGGATAACGAACACCGCGTTTTTCATGTGATGAGTAAAGCTGGATTCCTTTCCGTTCAAATCTTTTAAGAAAGGGAAGACTTTTGTTTGCACATGGGTAAGCATGGGTTCTGCTGACATGCGTTTGAATTCGCTCCAGCGCAAGGAGTTTTTATCAACGGCAAACGGTTTTTGATCTTCTGCTGCTTTGTCACGATGCTCAGGCGGAATCCAGGTTCCGGCAAAACGCGAGGTGAATTTATCACCAGTAAATTCGGCGTCGGCCTGTTGTTTTAAATCCAGATCATCCAGACGTTTCATAAACAGCAAATAGGTAATTTGCTCGATGGCGGTCAGCGGATTGGAAATGCCGCCACTCCAGAATTTGTTCCAGAGTTGGTCGATTTTGCTTTTGAGGGCGGGGTTGTTTTGTAGCATTAGGTTTCCTGATGGATGATGCGTTATCTAATCGATAACTTGCCAGTAGTCGCTTTATAAATGGTCACGGTGACGGTGTGCATTCAGGTAATTTTGGGGGTCATTGTTTATTTTCTTCACCCCGACTCATCCAATAATCGGGCTTTCTATTAAGTTGAGCCACAGCAAGAATCAGGGCTTTATCTGATAAAGGTTGATAAATAATGCCGAACGGAAAGCGACGTGTTAAGCATCGCCGCGTGTTAACGGATAACAAACTCCATGCGTCTGGAAATTCAATGATTCTTTGAATCGCATCGTAAACCTCTTTGGCAAAGGCTTTACCTAGGCCTTTCTTACAGTCTTCGTAGTAGTCTATCGCTCGATTTAGCTCTCGTCTGGCTTACGGATGAAAAACATATTTCATGGCTCAAGCCGTTGCCAAATTTGCGCAAATACTTGTTCTCCATCTTCGGGAATAACGTCGCCTGTTTGGATAGCTTGCAATCTTTTTTCAGCTTCTTGTTGCCATAGTGCATCAATATTACTTTGAGATGGGTTCAAGCTGCTCAGCAATTTGTCGATAAGCTGTATTTTTAATTCTATCGGCAAGGTTTCTGCGATAGAGACGAGTTCGGCGGTATCAACTAACATAATGTACCTCTATTGTGGGTTATTGTTTTCAGTTATTTAATCGTAGTAAAGGATTATGGTACAGGGTATGAAAGCCTCCCAATAAACCGTTAAAGCTTGCTTGGTTTTTGATTATACTCCAGTTCTTTTTGGGTAGTTTTACGGTCGCGCTTACTCATGCGGCAAATCTTTCGGTAAGCTTTAAAATGTCGTTGATTTCGCTGGGGCTAAATACGCCGCGTATACCATGAGGATGGATCACGGTAAACGGTGCTTGAATCAGGTCGCGTTTTTCGACTTTTTCACGTTCGATTATAAAGTTTTTTAACAGATGTAAAAACTCCAGCTGACGGCTGTTAAGGTAAGTATGTTCGGCTATAAACTGATCGAAGGTTTTGCTGACGGTATCAGGAAAGCTGATGAGTATTTCGATGCCGAGTATATGCCGGATAAACTGGATAAATCGCGCCTTACGGTTTTTGTAGACGTTGCGCAGTAAGTCTTCGGTGATATGCGGATGTTTTTCGTTGAGTAGCTTGGCTAACATTTCCGCTTCAAAATCTGATATGTCAGCGCCCTCTTTTATCTTCTGGAGTATCGGGTTGTTGTTGGTGAGTTCTGTTATTAATTCCTCGACCATTTCCCGGTAGCGGGTGATGCTGACTGCTTCATTTTGCGGACCGAACTCCACCCTTTCTTTGTTGTGCAGGATATCAGTGAGGTCGAGTTTAACCGGGCCTGCACCGGGATTTTGCAGCTCGCGGAATTTCAGCAGTGGGGCGAGTTTTTCCGCCAGTTCGTCCAGCGCGACATCGGTGCAGTTTGACCAATAATAATTTTGCTGGGCGCTTTTAATCAGGTTTTCTTCGCGTGCCACCATAGGCACTGTTAAAGGCAGCTCGCTGATTTGTTCAACTAAGCCATCTTTTAACGTTTCAAATTGGTCTTTTTCTTCGTTTGACCAAGTTTCTTTGCTTAATAAGACCAGTGAGATTTCCAGTACATCTTTGCTAAAGCGCATGGCCTTAAAATCAGCCTGCGATATTGTTCTAAAAAGAGGTTTGATTTCAACGTGCAGAAATTCTATTTTCTGCGCGTTGAGTTTGCTCCAGTAGTTATCGTCGGCAATCTGATTCAGTGCTGTAGCTGCTTCGATGATGACTACGGAGTTTTTTGGGAGTTCTTGAATTTGCAGGCGCAGGATGGCGCTTTCTTTGACGGCGATGTCCTTACAACCTAACTCCAGCGCTTTTTCTATTTTATCCAGTCGAATACCCACCAGACGCACCGGCAAAGGCAGTTGCGGCTTGAGTTCTTTGCCTTTGGGTTGCAGCTTGAAGTATTCGAAGTTGTCCCAACAGTCGAGAATCAGAAAAACATCTTTTTCGATACACCAGGGTTTAATTTTTTTAGGTTCGAGTAAACGCGTGCCGCGACCGATCATCTGCCAGAATTTGGTGTAGGAATAAATCGGTTTGGCAAAAACGAGGTTGACGATTTCACGCACGTCGATACCTGTGTCGAGCATATCCACGCTGATAGCGATGCGTGGCATGTCATTATTGGTGAACTGGTCGAGTAGTCCACCTTTACCATAAACCCTTGGATCATCGGAGACTAATACCTTGGCAAGTTCACCGTGATAATGAGGATAGAGTTTGTCGAAAATTTCTTCGATACGGCGAGCATGAGCTATGGAGGCACAGAAGAAGATAGTTTTACCAGGCAGTACACCATTGCTATCTTTAATGGATTCCTCCATAAATTCTTTAACGATAAGGGTGTTGGTGCCTTTGTTGATGACCTGTTTTTCTAGCTGGGTGCCTTCGAAGTTGATTTCTTCGACATCTTTACCTTCAAGGATAAGTTTTTTCTGATCCTCCAAACTAATGGTGCGCTTGCTGATGCCTTCCATTTGGAATTTGGTTTGAATTTTCATCACCTGAAAATTGCATAGATACGGCGGATGGTTATTAACCGCTTCCTCGTAGGTGTAGGCAAAGGTGGGCAGGCCATCTTCGCAGGTAAACAATTTGAAAGTGTTATGGTCTAACACGTCCGTCGGTGTGGCTGTCAGTCCCAGATTAATGGCTTTGAAATAATCGAGAATTTCGCCGTAAGTGTTGTAGATGGAACGGTGACTTTCATCAATGACAATCAAATCGAAAAAATGCGGCGATAAGCTGCCGGATTCGTCGCGAATAATGTTGAGCATGGTTGGGTAGGTAGAGATGTAGATTCGTCTATCTTTGGCAATCAGCTTTTCTCCTACCTTGGGCCAGCGCGGTTCGTTGGGCAGATATTCTTTAAATGCGGCTAATCCTTGTTCGCGCAGGGGGATACGGTCGACTAAAAACAATACCCGCTCGACATGACTAGCACGCATCAGCACATCGACCAATGCAATGCAGGTACGGGTTTTACCTGTGCCGGTAGCCATAACTAAGAGAAAATCACGCTGCTTGCGCTCAATCGCTTCAAGCACGGCGCGAATAGCGCGGATTTGATAATCGCGCCCTGCGATTTCGGTGTTGATGAGTTCTTCTGTAAGGGATTTTTTATTTCGCCGAATGTAGCTAAAACGCTGTAGATCATCAAGGGTGGGGAAGCCAACGATCTTGCGAGGCGGGCCATTTTCCAGATCCCAGAAATATATTTCCAAGCCATTTGTGTAAAAGCAGAAAGGTAGTTCTCCACCTTTGTCTTTTTGCATGTTGTAGCAGTATTGCTTGGCTTGTTCACGGCCTAAGGCTGCGTCTTTACAGGTTTTTTTTGCTTCTACCACTGCAAGAGGCTTGGCATCTTTACCAAGCAGCACATAGTCGCTGAATTGGTGGCCTTGGTAAGGTGTTTGCGGTTCAGATATATCCGGAGGCAAACCTACATTTATATCGAATTCCAGTATGACTTGCGTCGGATCGTTGACCTTCCAGCCAGCGGACTCAAGCGCTTTGTCGATGATGTTTTTTCTGGTTTGCTGTTCCGTGCTCATTTTTTAACTTTAAACCGGTGATGTTTAGTTTAACAACGGCGTAATAATTTTCGTTATTTGCTCTCTGGAAAACTCCCCCGGATGTCGGTGTATGATTTGCCCTTGCCGGTTAACAATAAGGGTATAGGGAACCGCATCAACACTATTGCCCAGCTGATGAGCCAGGGTTATGCCATTGTCGCCGCCCAATAGCATCGGGTAATTGATTTTGGTTGTGGCGAGATACTCGGCAACCGGTTCTTTGTCCTCCAAAGCAATGCCGACAAATTGCAGGCCTTGATCCGCATATTGCTGTTGCAAGGCGACAAAGTCGGGAATTTCTTTTCGGCAAGGCGGACACCAGGTCGCCCAGAAGTTGATCACCAAGACCTTGCCCCGCCATTCGGAAATAGTGTGCCGATGGCCGGACAAATCGGGTAGGTTGAATTCGGGTAAAGCGCTAGGGCTGATTTTTTCAGCGGGCGGAAAAAAATGCCGTGTGGTCATGCCAACACCCAGCGCAATAAGCGCGGCAATAATAATCAGGGCTGTTTGTTTCATGATTTGGCGCGTTGCAGTGATTTAATAAAGGTTTCTGCATCCTGATAACCGATGACCCGGTTGGCGGTTTTTTCCTGATGATCCAAACCGAAAAACAAAATGGCCGGTGGCCCGATCAAACTGAATTTTTCCAGCAGGGCTTTATCATTATCCGAATTTTTAGTGACATCCGCTTGCAGCAGTACATAGCCTTTGAGCGCCTGCTTTACACGCGGGTCGGCAAAGGTATACGTTTCCATTTCCTTGCACGAGATGCACCAGTCGGCGTAAAAATCCAGCATCACCGGTTGATGGTTGGCCGCAGCCTGCTTGATCCGGTTTTCCAGCGCGGCTATCGAGGCGACTCGTTCAAAAACAATGCCCGGTTCTGCGGCTTGTGCAGTGCTTAAGCCGAGTCCTTGCAGCGGCTTTAATGGGTTGCTGTTGCCCAGGCTGAAGCCGATCAACAATAACAGGCCGTAAGCCAGCATCATCAGCCCTAAGCCTTTCCACAGTTTGCGCCAGCCGGAACTGTTTTCGGGCAGCGGATCGACGGCGCTGAGGTAAATGGCCGGAAATATCAACAGTATCGCCCACAGCATCATAATCACCTCGCCCGGCAAAATCCGGCTAAGCATCCACACCGCGACCGCCAGCATGATCACGCCGAATACCGCCTTGGTGGAGTTGAGCCAGTTTCCGGCCTTGGGTAACAGTTTGCCGGCGGATGCGCCCAGCAACAGCAAGGGTACACCCATGCCTAAGCCTAAGAAAAATAAGGCGCTGCCGCCTAACACCGCATTGCCGGTCTGACCGATATAAATCAGCGCACCGGCCAACGGCGCGGCGACGCAGGGACCGACGATCAGCGAGGACAGTGCGCCCATGATGGCTGCGCCCAACAATGAACCGTCACGGTGTATTTCGCTGGAATTATGCAGTTTGGCCTGTAATGATTTGGGCAGTTCCAGATGATAAAAGCCGAACATGGACAGGGACAGCAATACAAAAACGGCGCTGAACAGGCCGATAATCCAGGGTTGTTGAAAAGTGGTTTGCAGGTTGCTGCCGAACAACGCGGCGAGTATGCCGAACACCGTGTAGGTCAGCGCCGAGGCAAGCACATAACTGAGGGACAGTAAAAAGGCTCGCCCCGTCGTAATCCGGTTGCCGTGACCGACGATAATGCCCGATAAGATCGGAATCATTGGAAAAATACACGGGGTCAGCGATAGCAACAAACCGAAGCCGAAAAAGCTGAGCAAGGTTATCGGCAAGCTGTCCTTGTGTAAGGATTGTACGATTTGATCCTGTTCGGAAAGCTCCTGTTCCGCAGGTTGTTGAGCTGAGGGTTGTAGCGCAACGGGTAAGGCCAAGTCGATGTTTTTACTCATCGGCGGATAGCAAACGCCGCGGTCGGCGCAACCCTGATATTTTGCCTGTAGGGTAAGGGTTTGCGCCGATGTGCCGGAACGGATAAGCGGCAGGTCGAAGCCGAGTTCGTTGTGGAAGGTTTCGACCAGACCGAAGGCTTCATCCTGTTTGGGCGCGCCTCGGGGGATGTCGTAATTGCCCAGTTTTACGCCGTCGGCGTTGATCAATTCAAACTGGATTTTTTCCCGATACAGGTAATAGCCGTCGGCAATTTGCCAGTTAACATGCAGGGTGTGTTCGTCTTTGGCCGTTGCAAAAAACTCGAAAGCCTGGTCTGGTGGCAGTAAGTCATCTTCAAACAAATTAAGATTTATGTTTGGAGAACCTTTTAGCAGCTGCTTAATAGGATCGGCTTTGGCAACCGATGTGGGCAGCTTCAGATCGAACGTGGTTTTCTGTGGTGGATAGCAAATGCCCCGATCGGCGCAGCCTTGATATTGCACCATCAGTTGCAGCGAAGACGCGCCGTTTTCGACGGTTAAGGCAACCGGGATGTTCAGGGCATTGCGGTAAATAACGACATCGCCAAAGTTTTCGTCATGGTGAGTCTGTCCAGCCGGAAAATCGGGCTCGCCCAAGCGGATTTGCTGGGTTTTGGACTCAAAACGCATCTTGTTGCGGTAAAGATAATAGCCTTCGGCGATGTCCCAGGAAATTTCAATGCGATCGGCTGCAAGCGCTTTGGCAGAAACCTTGAAGGCCTGGTCGGGCGGCAGGAATTCGTCGGCGCCTAAGGCAAAGGCGGATTGGCTGACAATTGACAGTAAGCAGAGAAAAATTATTTTAAAGAATGGCATGAATCTATCCAATGCAGATATTCGGGTAATCCGTGTTCAATAGGCACGGCAATTATTTCAGGTAGATCGTAAGGGTGATGATTGCGCAAAGCGGTTTCAATAGCCGGATAGTGGTCTTTATGCGTCTTAATCAGCAGCAGATGTTCCTGGGCGGATTCGATTTTCCCCTCCCATTTATATAGGGAGGTAATGCCGGGCAAGATGTTAACGCAGGCGGCAATATTACCTTCAACCAGCAGTCGGGCTATTTTTTCTGCCGTGTCTTTTTCCGGGCAAGTGCAGAAGATTATTAGATGGTTAGCAGGCATATTACAAGTCATTAAAAACGGGTGCGTCAGATATTATCCTAGAAATTAACCGAAATTGCCCTTATATTGTAACGATGACGATGACTACAACAAGAGAACTTTAGATGAAAATTTTTCAAACACTATTTCTGGTCGTGCTGATTATTCCTTTTGCAGAAATTTATTTGCTGTTGCAGATTGGCGGAATTATTGGTGCATTCCCGACCATTTTGCTGGTGGTGTTTACCGCAGCACTGGGGGTCTGGCTATTGAGACAACAAGGCTTTGCAACTTTTCAGCGGTTTCAGGAGAGTTTGGCGCAAGGCGTGATGCCTGCTTATGAAATGGTTGAAGGCCCCATTATTCTAGTAGGAGGGGCATTATTGTTAACGCCGGGTTTTATTACCGATTTGATCGGCTTTGCCTGTTTAATTCCGCAGTCACGCAAAAAAATCGCCCAATATGTGATTGAAAATTATCTGGTTCAAGCGAGTGCGCATTTTCAGCAGGAAAAAGCGGCTGAAAATAATGTGTTGGAAGGTGAGTTTCGTAAGGAAGAGTAAACGGTAAAAAGGCACAAGGCTAGCTTCCTGTTTTTGTCTTGTGCCTTTGTCGCTTAGCCCTCTGAAGAATCGTCTTTAGTTTCAGAGCTGCTTTCAGCTTCAGAGCCGCTTTCAGCTTCGCAGGTGTTTTTGTTTAGTCCTGAATAGACTGGACACCAGCCGGAATAACCCGTTGCAACCAGAGCCAAGCCCACTAATAATAAAAGAACTTCACCGCCTGGGATGAAAAGTGAAATAACCAGAAGTGCAGATCCTGCATACAAACGGTATTTTTTTTCCTTCTCGCCAATATTATGTTCAAATTTAAGCATACGTTTAAAATCAAAATTCATCTTAAAATCCTCTGTGTGTAGTTATTATTATCTTTGACAAGGCAACGGTTCAGTCTGTCATTATTGAACCTGATGCAATATACACAGCTCCAAAAAATGTGCAAGCGAAAAAATACTAACAGTAGGTACCTTAGTTAATGGATGTTACATCAATAATAGACCCCTTAAATGATGCCCAGCGTCAGGCAGTTACCGCGCCCTCCCAAGCCATGCTGGTTTTGGCCGGTGCCGGTAGTGGAAAAACCCGTGTTTTAGTGCATCGCATTGCTTGGCAAATCCAGGTGGAAGGCGTGTCTGCGCATAGTATTTTGGCAGTAACCTTTACCAATAAAGCGGCCAAAGAAATGCGCGGCAGAATTGAGGATTTGCTGAAAATGTCTGCGCAATCGATGTGGATCGGCACTTTTCACGGCGTGGCGCATCGGCTGTTAAGACGCCATGCCAAACAGGCAAAATTGCCGGAAACGTTTCAGGTGATGGATTCCGGCGACCAGTTGCGGCTTATCAAGCGCCTGCTGGCTACACTTAATCTCGATGCCGACAAGTGGCCGCCGCGCCAGGTGCAGTGGTATATCAATGCGCAAAAAGACGAGGGTATTCGAGCGCGGCACATGATGGAGACCCATGATCTCTACCAGCGGCAAATGCTGAGCATCTATAAAGCCTATGAAGAACTGTGCGATCGCTCCGGTTTGGTGGATTTTGCCGAGTTGCTGCTGCGGGCGCATGAATTGCTGCGCGATAATCCCGATGTGCTGGATTTTTATCAGCAGCGTTTCCGGCAGGTTCATGTCGACGAGTTTCAGGATACCAACACCATACAATATGCCTGGTTGCGGCTGTTGACCGAGGGCAGGGACAATATCTTTGTGGTAGGTGACGACGATCAGTCCATTTACGGCTGGCGCGGCGCGAAAATCGAGAATATCTACAGCTTTCAAAAGCATTACCCGAACCATCAGGTCATCAAGCTGGAACAGAACTACCGTTCGACCGGTAACATCCTCAAAGCTGCGAACAAAGTGATCAGCGTCAATGACGGTCGTATGGGCAAGGAGCTGTGGACCGATGCCGGTGACGGCGATTTGATTTCCTTGTATGCCGCATTTAACGAGCAGGATGAAGCCCATTTTGTCGTCGAGCGCATCAGGGCCTGGGTGAATGAGGGCGGCATGCGCAAAGATGCCGCCATTCTTTATCGGTCCAATGCCCAATCCCGCCAGTTTGAAGAACGCTTGATGACCACCGGCACGCCGTACCGGGTTTACGGCGGGTTGCGCTTTTTTGAGCGGATGGAAATTAAAAACGCGCTGGCCTATTTGCGGTTGATGTCCAATCGTAATGACGATGCGTCGTTTGAACGGGTGATCAACACTCCGACGCGCGGCATAGGAGCCAAAACCATCGATGATATTCGGACTATAGCGCGGGATCAAAGCCTTTCATTATGGGCGGCGGCGATCATGCTGATTAATCAGCGCACCCTGTCGGCAAGGGCGACCAATGCGCTGATAGGCTTTTTGGAGTTGATTAAGCAGTTTGCAGGAGAGGCGGAAGGCACGGAGCTTTTTGAACAGGTCAAGCTGATCGTCGAAAAAAGCGGCCTGAAAGAGTTGTACCAAAAGGACAAGGCCGACAAAGGCGAAGAAAAAGTAGAAAACCTGGAAGAACTGGTCAACGCGGCGCGGCTGTTCGATGCGAGCACCATCGGGGACCTGGAAGACACAGAAAACCTGGGCGAGCTGGATATGTTCCTGGCGCATGCAACGCTGGAATCCGGTGAATTGCAAGGCGATGACTTCGACGATTGCGTGCAGCTGATGACCCTGCACTCGGCCAAAGGCCTGGAGTTTAAGCAGGTATTCCTGGTCGGCATGGAAGAAGGCTTGTTTCCGTCGCAACAGTCCGTCGATGATGTCGGGCGACTGGAAGAAGAGCGTAGGCTTTGCTATGTGGGCATTACCCGCGCCATGCGGCAGTTGTATCTGACCTATGCCGAATCCAGGCGTTTATACGGCCGGGAAACTTATCCCAGGCCGTCGCGTTTTCTGCGCGAGATTCCGGCGGAACATCTTCAGGAAGTCAGGATGCGTGCCACCGTGACTCGTCCTGTAACTTCGGTAAAACCGAAAGCGCAGTCTTTGCAAATAGCAGGAAAATACAAGCTGGGACAACGCGTCAGTCATGTTAAATTCGGCGAAGGCGTGGTGTTGCAGATGGAAGGCGATGGCGCACAGGAAAGAGTGCAGATCAACTTCAAGCAGGTCGGTGTCAAGTGGCTGATGCTGGCTTATGCCCAATTGGATGTGTTGTAGCAGGGGCTGAGCCCCGAATAATGGGCAATTGTCACAGGGTCACTGTACGGGCAAGTAGCCTAATATATGAACACACTTTATAATGGTCGGCAGACCGCATTGGGCGGCGGACATTTTCCGCAAGCGCAATGACTTTCGGCTTGATCACCCTCAACGTAACAGATTGAAACAGGAACCCTTAATGTCACAGAAAATTTTAGATGTAGTAAAGCCCGGTGTTGTCACTGGTGATGATGTACAAAAAATCTTTGCGATTTGTAAAGAAAACAGCTTTGCATTGCCTGCGGTAAATGTGATCAACACTGATTCGATCAATGCAGCGTTGGAAGCGGCCGCGAAAGTTAAATCGGCTATCGTTATCCAGTTTTCCAATGGGGGCGCAGCATTCGTTGCCGGTAAAGGCTTTAAAGCTGAAGGCCAGCAAGCCGCTATTTTAGGCGCTATTTCCGGCGCTCAACATGTACACGCGATGGCTGAAGCTTATGGCGTACCGGTCATTTTGCACACTGACCACGCTGCTAAAAAGCTGCTGCCCTGGATTGACGGCTTGTTGGATGCCGGTGAAAAACATTTTGCGGCAACCGGCAAGCCATTATTCAGCTCGCACATGCTGGATTTATCTGAAGAAAGCCTGAAAGAAAACATCGAGATTTGCGGTCAGTATTTGGCGCGCATGTCCAAAATGGGTATGACCCTGGAAATCGAATTGGGTGTTACCGGTGGTGAAGAAGACGGCGTCGATAACAGCGACTTGGATCATTCTTTGTTGTACACCCAGCCTGAAGATGTGGCTTACGCTTATGATGAATTAAGCAAAATAAGCCACCGTTTCACGATTGCCGCTTCTTTTGGTAACGTTCACGGCGTTTATAAACCGGGTAACGTTAAGCTGACGCCCAGCATCTTAGCTAACTCACAAAAATACGTTTCTGAAAAATTCGGGGTTCCTACCAATACCCTGAATTTTGTGTTTCATGGCGGCTCAGGCTCTACGGCGGCAGAAATCAAGGAATCGATCAGCTACGGCGTGATCAAGATGAACATCGATACCGACACCCAATGGGCAACCTGGGAAGGCATCATGAACTACTACAAAAAAAATGAAGGCTATTTGCAAGGCCAAATCGGCAACCCGGACGGTGACGATAAGCCAAACAAGAAATACTACGATCCACGCGTCTGGCAACGTGCCGGTGAAGTCGCGATGGCGGTTCGTTTAGAGCAAGCGTTTAAGGAATTGAATGCAGTTAATACGCTGTAAATCGATTAGCTGAGTAAAAGGCCGATGCACACGCATCGGCCTTTTTTTTGTCCGGCAGACGATCGTATCACCGAAAATAAAGGAATGAATGGGGGGCGTTATGATGGATGTGTCTTGCTTAAATCAGGTATCATGAAAACAGTTCTCGACAGAACAACATATGACGAATAACCCAGTAATATAGTAAACTATCTCAACCTCAAATTATGGTTAGCACGATGACTGCAACAGACAATGTACACCCGCACGAAATTCATAAGTTCGGCTCGATGGCGGAACGCTGGTGGGACACCCAGGGTGAATTCAAAACCCTGCACGATATTAACCCGCTACGACTCCAGTTTATCCAGCGTTATGCGGATATTGCCGGTAAACGCATCGTTGATGTCGGTTGCGGCGGCGGCATTTTAACCGAAGGCTTGGCTAAACACGGCGCTGATGCGTTGGGTATCGATCTTAGCGAAGACCTGATCGACATCGCTGATCTGCACGGACTTGAGTCCGGTGTTAACGCGCATTATCAAAAAATCAGCGCCGAAGCCTTGGCCGAACAACAGTCGGAAAGCTTCGATCATGTGACCTGCATGGAAATGCTCGAGCATGTGCCTGACCCCGGTTCAATCATCTCCGCTTGCGCCAGAATGGTTAAACCCGGCGGCATGGTGTTTTTCTCGACGCTCAACCGTAAACCCAAGGCGTATTTATTGGCTATCTTTGCCGCGGAATATGTCCTGCAAATGCTGCCCAAAGGCACTCATGATTTTAAAACCTTTATCAAACCGTCGGAGCTGTGCCAGTCGGCGCGCGCGGCAGGTCTTGAATTGCAGGGGATGGTAGGGATCGAATACAATCCGTTCAGTAAACATTTCAGCCTGGGCAAAGACATTGACGTCAATTACATCGCTGCCTTTAAGCGTCCTGAATAAAACATGTGTACCGATTTCAAATTATCCTGCGTATTATTCGACCTTGACGGTACTCTGGTGGATACCGCGCCGGATTTGATTTCATGCCTGAACCGCGCGCTAAACGTCCACGGCTTTGATGTTGCTATACCTGAAATTATCAAGCCGTTTATATCATATGGCGCGGCGGCCATGATTAACGCCAGTCAGCCTACGCTTGACGATATGTTAAAGGCCGATATTCTGGAAACCATGCTCGCTCACTACCAGAACAATATTGCCGAACACACGGTTTTTTTCTCCGGTATGGCAGACACGCTGGCGGCGATTGAAGCGCAAGGGCTTAAATGGGGCGTGGTCACCAACAAGCGCGAACGTTTCACTAATCCGCTGATGGCTGCCTTAAAGCTGACCGAGCGTGCCGCCTGCATCGTCAGCGGCGATACCACCGTCAATCCCAAGCCGCATCCGGAACCGATGTTGCTGGCCTGTAAACAGGCGGATGTTAAGCCGCAGGAATGCGTCTATATCGGCGATGCGTTGCATGACATTATTGCCGGGAAAAATGCGCAAATGAAAACACTGGCCGCAGTTTACGGCTACATTAATCCCGGTGATACCCCGGAAACCTGGGGCGCTGATGCATTAATCGAGTCGCCCGATCAAATATCAACCTGGATAGCCTCCCTACCATGCCGCTAACAAATCAAGTCATCTTAATTACCGGCGCCGGCGGAGGTCTTGGCAGTACTGCTGCTCTGGCGCTGGCCAAACACGGTGCGCACATCATTTTACTGGATAAAAACATCGCCAAACTGGAAGCGGTTTACGATGCGATTTTGACCATCAAAGCGCCGGAGCCGGTCATTTACCCGTTTGACTTGGCCGGTGCCAATGAAAACGAGTATCAGGAATTAGCCGACAAGATCGATGAGAAATACGGCTCGCTCCAAGGCATCTTGCATTCAGCGGTAGAGTTCAGCGCCTTCTCTCCAATCGCCACGCACAAAACCAAAGACTGGGGGCATACCTTAAACGTCAATCTGAATGCACCTTTTTTACTGTGCAGGGTGTTGTTGCCGGTACTGCAAAAGAGCGAGCATGCGTCCGTCGTATTCACGTCTGATTCCTCCGCCAGAAAGGCTCCGGCTTATGCAGGCGCTTACGGCGTGTCAAAAATAGCCCTGGAAGGCTTGGCCAACATCCTGGCCGATGAACATGAAGCCTTCGGTAAAATCCGGGTCAATACCCTGATACCGGGGCCGATAGATTCCCCGTTAAGAAAACGAGCTTATCCGGCGGAAGATAAAAGCAAGCTGCCGACGATGAAATCGCTGGCTCCCATTTATCTGTATTTGTTCGGCTCAGAAAGTTTAGGCATAACCGGCCAGGCTATCGATGCCCGGACCTTCTATTTATAACTAAATCATTATGGCTGAAAGAGAAGACGTTATTTTAACCCGAGATGTCAATATTGTTACCATTCCTGAGGGCAATACCGGGACTTTAAATAAAGGCCAGATAGTCACTATTCATCAGGCGCTCGGCGACAACTATACCGTGGTTACTGAACACGGGCACATGGTGCGCATTGCCGGGGTCGATGCCGATGCCTTGGGCAAGGAGCCGCATACGTTGCAAACGCTGGTATCGGAGACCGGTGCGGCGGCGGTTGAACAAAACTGCTGGGAAGTGATGAAAACGATTTACGATCCGGAAATCCCGGTCAATATTGTTGATCTTGGGCTGGTTTATCAGTGCAAAGTCACCCCGGTAGGTGAAGGTCTGAATGATGTCCATGTCGTCATGACCCTGACTGCGCCAGGCTGCGGAATGGGGCCGGTTATCCAGGGCGACGTGGAAAAATGTATCCGCGCATTGCCCGGTGTCGATCATGTTAATGTCGAAGTGGTGCTTGACCCGCCCTGGTCGCGGGAAATGATGTCGGAAGTGGCCCAGTTGCAATTGGGTTTGTATTAAGGCGATCGCAGAAAAACGCCTATTAAAACTCGAGTAAAATCAAGATGACCTCTTTTAAAGAGATTAATCTGCAAGTCGGTTCGCGCCTGCAAATGGCATTGCGACACGGTCCCGTTGACATCATATATTATACGCAGCTTATCGGTTACTTAGATGGGCAGTACCTAATCATAAAAACACCTTTTGAAAATGGACTTTCCGTTCACATGCAGGTAGATGAGCAGGTTACCTTACGGATATTATCTGGAGTAGATGTTTTTATTTTAACTTGCCGGATTAAAACCATCTTTAGAGCCCCGCATTATTATATGCACCTCAGCTTTCCCACCGATATTAAATCCATCGCCCTACGTGGTGCGCTCAGGGCCAAAGTCAATTTACCGGTACAGGTCAATGGCATTGACGCCGGTATTATTACCGATATTAGCGTTACAGGCGCTGCGATAACGGCCAATAAAGTACTGGGAGAGCCTAATACAGAAGTATTACTTTCTTTCGACTTCTCGATAAAACCGACCAATCAGAGCGCGCATATAGACACCAGTGCAACGATTCGCAGTATTCAACAATTGCCCGGCAAGAAAAAAGACGCACCGCTAAGGGTATCGCATGGGGTTTTGTTTAATGAGATTGATCCTACCAGCCAAGTGATGCTGCTAAATCTGGTTTATGAATCGATAAACAGGTTGTAATTGATGTCTGTTCAGGCGTGATTAGCAGTCAAATTGGGTGCGCATCGCGTACGTGGTCTGTTGAAAATGGCATGCGATAGCCTATATAACTTTGGTTAGTATTAGAATTTATAATATTCAAGCATCTAAAAATAAAATGTGGATGGCACACGAAAAAAACCTACGCGAATACGGCTTGCCCTGGCCTGATTACGAGCTGCTTGATGCGGGTGACGGCAAGAAACTGGAGCGATGGGGACAGATCATTACCATCCGCCCGGAAATCCAAGCCAATTTCAAGCCGGGGTGGCCTATCATTCAATGGCATGACATGGCGCATTGGGAATTTGAAGAACAATCCTCAACCCAAGGACGCTGGCTTAACATCAAGCCGCATGCTCCCGAACAATGGCTTATTACCTACGGAAACGTAAACTTCGGTTTGAAGCTGACCAAATTCAAGCATGTGGGCCTGTTCCCGGAACAACAGGCAAACTGGCGTTTTATTAAAGAACAGGTTAGCGTCGGTCAAAAGGTCTTGAATTTATTTGCCTACACCGGCGCGGCATCGCTGGTTGCCTGTGACGCTGGGGCGGAAGTGGTGCATGTGGATTCGGTCAAACAACTGATTACTTGGGCCAACGAAAACAGGGAGCGCAGTCATCTTTCCGACATCAAATGGGTGCTTGAAGACGCGTTAAAATTTGCCCAACGCGAATTGAAACGGGGCAAACAATACGACGGCATTATCATGGATCCGCCCGCCTGGGGACTGGGCGCCAAAGGCGAAAAATGGAAATTGGAAAGTCACCTGTCCGGTTTGATAGAAACGGCGTATGGGCTGATGAATCCGGGCGCGTTTTTAATTGTTAACACCTACTCACCCAAAGTGGAACTGGCCGATTTGGCAATATCTGCCGGGCAGTATTTTTCCGTACATCAACTGGAAATAAAACAACTGTGGATGCCGACAAAAACCGGCAAGGAGCTGTATTGCGGGAATTTATTGCGGGCGATCAAGTAAGGCTATTCTGACTGTGGGTATCTGTAAAATGGTAGGCGATACAATATGTAGAATCTCAATCTGCTTCTTCAAAATATTTACCCGATAAAAAGCTGTGTATCTATACGAAACCTGCCTCATATCATCGTTATAAACTAAATTCCTTTCAGGAAATATCCTCAGTATTTTATCAAACGCCGCCACCCATTTTGTTACAAATCTGTTACTCGCTAGCGGGTTATCTAAATCTTAAAAATTCTACAAAACGTAAAACTTCTAAAGCCAAAGGCTCTGGAAAATACTGCACACCCTGATAAATTTTTTTCTGCTGTATTCATGACATTAACCTCATAAACTGACCGTTAAATTTTTTTGCCTTGATTCTATTGAATGCTTGCAAGCAACTCATCCGTCTCTACCCATCCTGCCGAGCGTTGTCGGGCATGCTCGCTATCTGAGTGGCGTGTGGAATTCGCTCATGCTTCGACAGGCTCGGCACGAACGGATTTCATCCGCGCCAACTGCAGTTTTTGGCTTTAACGATTCTCGACTTCCCAGCCCTTGCAGGCTAGGGCAATGTGGTGCGGGACGGGACGGGCGCCGGTTCCGTAGGCGCTCATGGTGCGTGTGGTCATGCCCAATGCTTGGGCTGCACCGGCTAACGACAGACCGTTATGCAGCCGCCAGGCGATGAATGTACGGGTGTCTTCATCGGTGGCCGCTTGATGCAGCGCTTCCAGCCACAAGGTATCGGCACCGATTTGAATGTCAAAATCTGTCCATTCGACCGTCCAGCCTACGCTGTTTGTGAGCCGAACCTTGGCAAAGGCGGCCGGATCGCGCAAAGGAGTGAGACCCGGTTTGGCGAAAATAGCTTCACCTTTATCCACGGTCATTATGCTGCCGTTAATAAAGGTCATTTGCAACTGGTAGTTCGGTAAAGGCTCAACCGCTGCTAGGCGGGGGCGCTTCATTGATGCCATTTTTTCCATTCTTTGATCAATTCTTCACTGTTTTCTGTAACCCACGCCATGACTTCATCGCGCAAGCCGCGCGGAAAAGTGCCTTCACAGGCCAGGGTTTGCAAGTTAATTAATACATCAAAATTACCGCCGACCAAGTGCGCGTGCATCGGCGGAGAGTCGTCCTCTCGTACCTCAAGCTGGTATTTGTTGCGAAAACGTTGCTTCGTAGCCATGTTGTAATAATATGGAATAACTCCAATATGTCAACCGCATTCTAGTAAGTTGAGGGGCTGAAAAATGTCGATCTGGTCACATTTATCCTAAAAACCGCCGTTGAGGATTTCAAAATCCCGCTCTTCCTTCGACAAGGATAGTCGAAGGGCTCAGTATGAACCTCTTCCGCACGATCCGACTGCGGATTTTAGGTTTGTCGCTCTATCGGTAGTGCATAACAAAATCAATAGTGCCTGTCAGGCAGGCATTACAGCCTTAGCCTGAAGATCAGCATGGTAGGACGATCTGACCATTGGCGCGCTGGCGACTTGTTTAAATCCTAGGGCCTTGGCAACTGCGCCGTACTCGTCGAATTGTTCGGGGGTGATGTAGCTTTGAACCGGCAAATGGGCTTTGCTGGGTTGCAGGTATTGGCCTATGGTCAGCATTGAGCAGCCGTGGGCTAATAGATCTTTCATGACCTGATGAACTTCGTGCGGCTGTTCGCCTACGCCGAGCATCAGGCCGGATTTGGTCGGTACTTGCGGCAGGATTTGGTGGTATTGTTGCAGCAAGTTTAATGAGCCTTGGTAGTCCGAACCGGGGCGGACTTGTTTGTACAGCCTGGGGACGGTCTCCAGGTTGTGATTGAATACGTCGCAGGGTTGTTCGGCTAATAGGGCAACGGCTTTTTCGATGCGCCCGCGAAAGTCGGGGACCAGGATTTCTATTTTGGTGGCGGGTGTTTGCCGGCGGATTTTTTCGATGCACTCGGCAAAATGCCCGGCACCGCCGTCTCTTAAATCGTCACGATCTACCGAGGTGATGACCACGTACTTCAAAGCCATTACCTGTATCGCATCGGCCAGGTGTTGAGGTTCGTCTTTGTCCAGCGGCAGCGGTTTGCCGTGCGCGACATCGCAAAAAGGGCAGCGACGGGTACACAAATCGCCCATGATCATGAAGGTGGCGGTGCCGTGCTGGAAACATTCGCCCAGGTTGGGGCAGGCGGCTTCTTCGCAAACGGTATGCAGGTTGTTTTCGCGTAACAACTGCTTGATGCGGGTGACTTCGTCGCTGGCCGATATTTTTACGCGTATCCATTCGGGCTTGCGCAAAGTGGTTTCGGCAGGTTCCACCTTGATCGGGATTTTTGCCAGCTTTTCGGTGTTGCGCTGGTGAGAATCGGGTGTGGAACGGGAGGGCGCTTGATAAGTCATTTTGCTAATGCCGTTATGATAGCTTGGGTAACAGGGATGGCGAGTTCAGCGTTGCTGACAGTCACGCCCAGGTCGGCCAGTTGGGTTACTTCAAGTCCTGAATAACCGCAGGTATTGATATGGTCGAAAGGCCGCAAATCCATATGGTTGTTGATACTCAGGCCATGATAACTGCAATTTCTTTTAATGCGTAGGCCAATGGAACCGATTTTTTTGTTATCGACATAAACGCCGGGGGCATCGGCTCTGGCTACTGCGGTAATGCCGTATTGTGCCAAGGCAAAGATCATGGCTTGTTCGAGGATTGTCACCAGCGGCCGGACGCCAAGATTCAGCCTTTTAATATCGATCAGGGGGTAAATAACCAGCTGGCCGGGGCCGTGATAGGTCACCTGTCCGCCCCGGTCGGAGTTGATGACGGGAATTGAGCCGGTATTGAGTAGATGTTCGCGCTTGCCGTTTAAGCCCAGCGTATAAACGGGGGGGTGTTCTGTGATCCAGATTTCGTCAGCGGTTTGGGCATCGCGATCTTGGGTGAACCGCTGCATGTCCTGCCAAGTGGACTCATAGGGCTGAATACCCAGATTGCGGATGGTTATCTGCATGAGGCGACGTTACGCTGCAACGACTCTACAAAGCCATCAAGACATGCGGATGGTCAGATAAATCCTGGTAAATGGCATCCAGTTGCTGCTTGCTGGAGGCTTCTATAATAACGGTTACGGCGATGTAATTGCCGTCTTTGCTGGGGCGTGTCGTTACCGCGTCTTCGTGAATGTCGGCAACATGACGGCGCACGATTTCTATAACCAGCAGGTCAAGTTCCAGATCGGTTCTACCCATGGCTTTGATCGGGAATCGGCAGGGAAATTGTAATAGGGTTTCTTCACTCATGGTCGGGATTGCTTGTAAGCCTGGAATAATCGATTCATGGTTTGCCATATGGGGCCGGGTTTGCCGTTTGCAATGGTTTCATTGTCGAGTTGAACAACCGGTACGATTTCGCGTGTAGAACTGGTTAACCAGATTTCGCTGGCTGTTTTTAAGGCATCCAATGAAATGATGTCTTCGCTGTAGGAAATGTTGTTTTGCCTGGCGATTTCCAGAATGACATCGCGGGTTATGCCCGGCAATATTTCGCAGCCTTGCGGCGGTGTAATCAGGATGCCGTCAATGACGGCAAATATATTGCTGGCGGTGCCTTCGGTCACATAGCCGTCTTTAACCAGGATGGCTTCGGCGCAACCTTTTTCTACCGCCTGTTGTCTGAGCAGAATATTGGCCAGCAGTGTGGTGGCTTTAACATTGCACAGTTCCCAGCGGCTGTCATCGACGCTGATGGCTTTGACTCCGGAATCCAGATTTTCAAAGGGCACGATGTTTGAGCACATCGCGAACACGGTAGGCGTAACGTTTTCCGGAAAAGCATGATCTCTTTTGGAGGCAACGCCACGGGTAATCTGCAGGTAAATATACTGATCCAGATTTTTATCCAGCAAGGGTGTCAGGATTTCCAGCCATTGCTCCCGGTCATGTGGATTAACCAAACGTATGGAAGACAGGCTGTTTTCCAGTCGCTCCATGTGTTCAGAGAAGTGAAACAACAAACCCGAGTAGGCCGGGATAACTTCATAAATCCCGTCACCAAACAAAAAACCGCGATCCATAACCGATATTTTGGCTTCATCTAACGGTAGGTACTGACCGTTTAGATAGACGGTTTTATTGTCCATCCGGTTTCTCCAGTATCATCATTCCGCTGTCATAAAGTCGCTGGAAAATGTTGCCTTGTTCTACCGATTTTAGTGCTATCAGGTCTTTTTCTGCGACCACTCCGTCTTTAAGTGTAACGTTGACGGTACCCAGTTTTGTGCCTTCTTTAACGGGGGCGACAATTTTTTTATCGATGGTAATAACGGCTTTAAGATCATTGTAATGGCGACGGGGAATGGTCACATAAAGATCTTCCGCCAGACCGATTGGCAGGTTTTTAGTGTCGCCCTTCCATACTCTGGCTTCGGATAAGGCTGTTTTCCCTTGATATAGCTTGTGCGCTTCAAAAAAACGAAAGCCATAGTTGAGCAGATTTTGATTTTCACTGGCTCTGGCGTTGGGGCTGCTTGCACCCATCACCACGGAAATCAGGCGCATGTCATTTCTTAATGCGGAGGCGACCAGACAATAGCCTGCGGCGTCGGTAAATCCGGTTTTAACGCCATCCACCGTCTCATCACGCGACAGCAATTGATTGCGATTATGCTGAACGATGTTGTTGAAGGTGAATTCTTTTTGTGAAAACCAGCGATAGTAATCAGGAAATTCTTTGATTAAGGCCCGGGTGAGTATGGCCAGATCGCGAGCGGTGGTGTAATGATTGTCGATGGGGAGTCCGTTGCTATCCTCAAAGTGGCTGTTTTTCATGCCCAGACGTTCGGCATGTTGATTCATCATATCGGCAAAGGTAGTTTCATTGCCTGCGATATGTTCAGCCAAAGCAACACTGGCATCGTTACCGGATTGAATGATGACGCCTAATAGCAAATCTTCAATCTTAACTTGTTTGCCGACCTCGACAAACATGCGGGAGCCTGGCGTTTCCCAAGCTTTGCGACTGATGGTAACCATGTCGTCAAAATGTAAGTGACCATTGCTGACTTCCCGAAATACCACATAAACAGACATGATCTTGGTAAGGCTGGCAGGAGCGAGCTTAACATCGGCATTGTTTTCTGCCAGTACTTTGCCGGAGTCATGGCTCAGTAGTATGTAACTGCTGGCAGCAATAGTAGGCGCTGCCGGGGTTGAGATTCCGGCGTCTTCTGCATTTGCCAGGGTTGTGGCTAAAATTGAACTAAAAAATAAAAAAACAGGGAGAATTCTAAAAAGGGTCATTGTTCTCTAACGGTGGGCTCAGTAAAACGTATATTTATTGTATCATGGCGATTTGTTTTTGATCAGTTTCAGTAACAAATTGGGTTTTTGTTATACCCAGCTTTGCCAACTGTGCATTCAGCTTGTGGGCACTCGCCGGAGAATTGATAGGCCCCATTTGAACCCTGTAGAGCGTAGAGCCTTTGTGTGTTGAGGGTAGTATTTTAGGCTGGGGTAAATGATGGGCAGCGATTTTATTTTGCAATTTCAACGCTTTTTTCTTTTTGCCAAAAGTGCCTACTTGTAAATAGATGCTTTTTTCTTGTTTTTGCGCTACTTTTTGTAGATGCGCTAATGCCTGTTCAGGGGCTATCGCCTTGATTTCAACCTTTCCTGATCCTGCCTGTTCAATGTCCAGTTTCTGGGCGGCCGCATAAGACAGATCCAAAACCCGGTTGCCGAAAAAAGGGCCTCTGTCATTGATGCGAACAATAACGCTACGTTGATTTTTCAGGTTGGTGACGCGAGCATAAGATGAAAGCGGCAGGGTTTTGTGTGCGGCGGTCATCGCATACATATCGTATATTTCGCCGGAGGCGGTTTTTTTTCCGTGAAATCTTGGGCCATACCATGAGGCTATGCCTTGTTTCAGGTAACGGGTAATGCGAGGGAAGAGGTCTTGTTCGTCAGCGATGTCCTGGGTATCAGGAACGTCCATGCTTAGCATGGGATGGTGTTTAGCTGGGGATGCAGTTGTAGCTGATGTTAGGCTTGAGATGTCGTTCGTTTTTAATTGTTCGGTGGTACAACTGCATAAAACAGAAATTAAAAGTATCGGTATGATTTTACTCATGGGTAAGAGCCTTTTTTGTCTAAAATAGATAGACTTAACTGATAAACGGCCATGGCATATAAAGGACTGTGGTTGTAGCGGGTAATGACATAAAAATTGTTTAACGCCGCCCAGAGTTCTTCGCCTTGTTGTAGTTCAAAGTTAAGCAGTTTCACTTTACTGTCTAAAGGTAATTGCCTCGATAATGTTAAGTTCAGAGATTCTAACTCAGTAAGACTTAAATTCGGCTTAAGGTCTTTATTGAGTGCTGACTTATAACTTTCGCCTACAGGACGTAGGCGAGGGGCGTTAGCAGGAGCGGAAGCTTCATCTTTGGCCGTAACGGGAATGGCAATAGTCTTGCCGGCTTGCCAATGATGTTTGGCAAAATAATTGCCAATACTGGCGATCACATCGCTGTTGTTGTGCCAGATGTCGCGACGATTATCATTGTCAAAATCAACGGCATAGGCTCTGAAGCTGCTGGGCATAAATTGCGGCAAACCCATGGCTCCGGCGTAAGAGCCAAGGGGTTCGGTGGGGGGGATGCGTTCATCACGGCAAAGCAGCAAGAAATTTTCAAGTTCGCTAACAAAGAATTTGCTGCGTGGAGGATAGGCAAAAGCCAATGTAGATAGCGCGTCGATTACACGGTGGTTGCCGGTGTTTTTTCCGAACAGCGTCTCAACGCCGATAATCGCAGTAATGATTTCAGCGGGAACGCCGTATTGTTGTTCTGCAGCGGCCAGCGCTGATGCATTGTCTCGCCAAAATTGTACGCCGGCGTTGATACGTGCTTCGGTTAGAAATATTTTGCGGTATTTGTACCAAGGCATGGCTTCCGAGGGTGAGGAAATTCTTTTGAGTATATCTTGCTTGATCTCGACGGTTTCAAACCAATCATCAAGTTCGGATTTATCGAACTGGTGTTTTGTTGCCATCTGCTCGATAAATGCCTTAACGGATTCGGTGTCTTTGATGTTGCTGGTGCAAGAAATGAGTAACAGACAAAAGGCGAAGGGCGAAAGGCGAAGGGGGGATGCTAGGCTTTTGAGCCGGGATATAAGGTCGTGTTTTTTCATTTTTAGCCTTGTGTTTTGAACTGGATTTAGATTCATAAGTGAGGCAGAAATGTGTAGAAGTATGGATTGCATACGCCTCACAATTTAGCCTTTAGCCTTTAGCCTTGTGTCCTTCGCCTGCTTTATATTTCAATGAGGTAAAAACTTCTTATGGGTATGAATTGACATGAGAATGCCGAAACCGGACAGTAACGTTACTATGGAGGTTCCGCCATAGCTGATTAAGGGTAATGGGACGCCGACTACGGGGAGTACGCCGATGACCATGCCTATGTTAACAAAAACATAAACAAAGAAAGTGAAAGCTAGGCTGCCGGCTAATAAGCGGCTGTAAGTGTCCTGAACTTGTGAGGCGATATACAAGCAGCGGCTGATGATAAGCAAGTACAAAGCCAATAGGCCTATGCAGCCGAAAAGACCAAATTCTTCGGCAAAGACTGCAAATATAAAGTCGGTAGAGCTTTCCGGTAAAAAGTCCAATTCTGACTGGGTACTGCCCAGCCAGCCTTTGCCATAGATGCCGCCGGAGCCGATGGCGATTTTCGATTGAATGATATGGTAGCCCCTGCCTAAGGGATCGGCTTCCGGATTTAAGAAGGTGAGTACCCGGTCGCGCTGATAGGTGCGCATAAAATGCCAGATTATGGGGGTCAGTCCTGTTAGTGTGGCACCGATTGCTAGCATGAATCGCCAGGAGAGTCCGGCAAAAAACAGTACGCCGGCACCGGAGCTGGCAACCAGCAATGCGGTGCCTAAATCGGGTTGTTTGGCGATCAATAGGGTCGGAATGATGATCAGTATGCCGGCTACCAGCAATTGTTTCGGTTTTGGTGGTAATGCGTGTTCTGCTAAATACCAGGCGACCATCATTGGTGTGGTGATTTTGATCATTTCCGAAGGTTGGAAACGAAAAACGCCCAAATCCAGCCAGCGTTGTGCGCCTTTACCGAATTGGCCCAATACCAGTACCGCAACGAGCAACAGGAGTCCTAAGCCAAAAAGCAGGGCTGAATAACGTTTAAACTGATAAGGGTTAACATGAGCCAGTATGGTCATTAAAAGAAAAGCCAAGCCAACCCTAGCCGCTTGGCGCATCAGTACATCCATATCCTGACTGCCTGCGCTGTAAAGAATAATGAAACTCAACAATGAGATAAGCAGCAAGCCGATAAATAAAGGGATGTCTATGTGCAGTTTTCTGAGGATATTGCCGAGAACCGACGGAGGATGAAATTGTTCACTTCGGGTTTCAGTTTTCATTATTGGTTCCTAAAAATTGCTTGATAACCTTGCCTGCGATGGGTGCCGCGACTGAGCCGCCGTGACCGCCGTTTTCAATGATAACGGCAACTGCAATTTTGGGATCATCGGCCGGGGCAAAAGAAATAAACAAGGCATGATCGCGTAATTTGAAATCAATGTCGTTTTCGTTGTATTTGGCATCCTGCTTGATGTTAAAAACCTGCGCAGTCCCGGTTTTTCCGGCGATTTGGTAGTTAATGTCTTTGCCGATGCTTTTGGCTGTGCCGTGTGGATCATGAATAACATTGACCATGGCCGAGATGATGCTATTAATATTTTCCGGTTTAAACCCAAGGTCTTCCTGGGTGGCTATGTCCGGGGCGGTGGAATCCGGGCTGGCAGATTTTTTTACCAGAAAGGGTGTGATTACTTTGCCTTTATTTGCCAATGTGGCGGTGGCTCTGGCTAGCTGTATGGGCGTAATCTGAAGAAATCCCTGGCCTATTCCGGTGATCAGTGTTTCTCCCGGATACCAGGCCTGATTGCGTCGATTGCGTTTCCACTCGCGCGACGGCATTAATCCTTGCTTTTCCCCAGACAGATCAATGCCGGATTTTTCGCCAAAACCAAAGTCCTGTAAAAAATCATGCATACGGTCTATGCCCAGCGTTAATGCCAGGCTATAAAAATACACGTCGCAGGATTGGGTAATGGCATCGGTCATATTCACCGAGCCATGACCGCCTCTTTTCCAATCCCGATAGTGGTGGCTGACATTAGGCAGCTGATAATAGCCGGGGCAGAAAGTTTTGTGTTCGGCGCTTATGGCGTTGTATTCAAGTCCGGCCAGCGCAATAAACGGTTTGAGTGTTGACCCCGGCGGATATAAGCCGCGTAGCGCACGATTAAACAGCGGTTGGTTGTCGGAGGACTGTAGCGCTTGATAAGCATCATTGCTTATGCCGACAACAAAAGGATTAGGATCAAATCCGGGGCGGCTGGCGAAAACCAGCACGCCGCCGGTTTTGATGTCAATGGCGACTACTGCACCATTGAAGGTATCTAATGCGTCATAAGCGGTTTTTTGTAAATCTATATCCAGAGTCAGATAAAGGTTCTCACCCGGCACCGGAGGGACTGAGTTTACCGCATTGATGGCGCGTCCCTGTACATTGGTTTCTATCTCTGCATAGCCGGTCTTGCCATGCAGTTCGGATTCATAGGAGTTTTCTATGCCTATTTTGCCGACATGGCTAGAGCCTCGATATTCGGCGATAGGCAGCGTCTTCATTTCCGCTTCGTTGATGCGCCCCACGTAACCGATAACATGAGAAGCTAATTCGGTATAGGGATAATGTCGAACCAAACGAGCCTGAATATCAACGCCAGGAAAATAGGGCCTGACTACCGCAAATTTGGCAATTTCCTCGTCGTTCATACTGATTAATAACGGGGTGCTGACGAAGCGTTTTTGTCGTTTGTGTTGTTTCTGGAATTGGTCAATTTTTTCGTCAGAGATGTCGAGTAGTTTTTGTAAGCGCCGCAAGGTGACATCAAGATCGATGATTTGCTCGGGAATGAGCTCCAGGCTGAAAGATTGTGTGTTGTCAGCTAAGACTTTGCCATGTCGGTCATAAATAATGCCCCTCGTCGGTACCAGAGGCTCTATTTTAATGCTGTTGTCTTTCGCCAGTGTTGTGTAATGTTCGTGACCTACAATTTGCAGGTAAACCAGACGCACAATCAGACCCGAGGTTAATAGCGAAATGACAATAAATGCAGCAATAATACGGTGGAGAAATAGGCGGCTCTCTACTAACTTATTTTTTATCGTATAGATACGAGACATATCGGTTTTCGGCGTGTTTTATTTGGTGCGTCGTGACAAGCGGACGCGACGCAGTGTGGTATAGATCAGGGGCCAGCATAGGGTGCCGGTAAAAACAGGCAGCCAGAAGTAAGCATGCAGTTGAGCCGGGTGCTGAATATGGTTAAGCCAGAAAAGCAGCATTTGGGAAGACAGCAGGCAAAAGAAAATAAACAAGCCTTGTTGGGGTAATGGAAATTGACGCAAGCGCTTATGCAATAACAGGCAAACATAGATGATCAGTGTATAGGCCAGTGCGTATTGACCGAATACTCTCCCAGTCAATACATCGGTCAATAATCCGATTGTCCAGGCATGAAAGATACCGACGCGTTCCGGTACGGCGATTGTCCAGTAGATAAGCACCAGAAGCACCCAGTCTGGATTTATATTGGTCAAAAAACCCGGCCAAGGGGTGATTCTTAAACACATTGCCATGACAACAGTCAAAATAATGCGGCCAAAGCCGGAGTAGCTATTCATCACGGTCTGTCCCTGCCCGTGCCCCTTTGGGCGCTTCCCGTGTTAATCCGCTCCCGGCGGATTGATCATCACCGGCTGTCCTTGCTCGTGCTCCTGCGGGCACTTTGCGTACTAACCCGCTCCCGGAAACTGGGTCATTGGGGCGAGGCTCGGAGGCTTCCGGTGTTGGTTTTGTGGTCAGCGAAACAGGGGATGAGTCGCCCCAGACAATCAGCAATTCCCTGTTACGATCCAGCATGGCTTTAGGGGTGGCGGTAATGTTGACGAAAGGTTTGTTCGTTATCGGGATGAAATCGTCGACCACGGCTACCGGATAACCCGATGGAAAAGTACCGCCTAAACCCGATGTTATCAGCAAGTCGCCGGGGTGAATGTCTGCATTATTGGGTAAAAAAGGCAAGTTAAGCCGGTTCATCTGGCCGCTGCCTACAGCAATAGTCAGTAGGCCATTGCGATTGACCTGTACGGGGATCGCATGATTCGGGTCGGTAATTAACATGATTTCAGAGCTGAATGGCAAGGCACGAAAAACTTGCCCGACCACGCCATTTGCATCCAGTACCGGTTGTTGGGGATGGACGCCGAAACGCGTACCTTTGTTGACTACCACTATATGTTCGTAGGGTGCCATATTGATCGACAATAATTCTGCGATCAGCAATTGTTCACCCAGTTTAAAGGAGTTTTCCAATAATGCACGCAGGCGAATGTTTTCTTTTTCCAGAGAATCAAATTTAAGTAATCGCGTTTTGTCGATAAACTGTTCTTTGCGTAAGCGGGTGTTTTCGCGTTTCAAAGTCGAATATGAGCTGACAGAGTAGGTGGTTTGCTCGATCAATACTGACGGTAAGTCGATCAGATATTTTATTGGGTCGACAACAACGGATAACGTGGCTCGGAGTGAGTCCAATCGATGACTTCTGTATTCGGTTATCAGTAAAGCCACTGAAGCAATTATGGCTACAAGCAGGCGGGTGTTGATCGAAGGTCCGGTAGCAAATAAAAGTTTTATAGCGGGATGCCTCTTTATGTAGGTTGGGTTGGGCGCGTCCCTTCGACTGCGCTCATGACGGGCTTTTTGCGCCGTAACCCAACGGGTGCGGCATCGGTTTGTCGGGTTACGCTATGCTCGGCACACTGCTACGCTGCTCTACCTCCTGCATAATCCACATGGATGTGGGGAATGCAGATTTTGCATGGAGCAAAAATCTGTCCTTGCAGTCTTAACCCGACCTTCTTGCTGCCTAAATAAATGCTTAAAAGGGTGATGCCTGATTACTCTAAGGAAAAAGTTGAGACACCTTTTTTATCCAACATCTCCAAAACCATGCCGCCACCCCTGGCGACACAAGTTAGCGGATCATCGGCGATATAGACCGGCAGGCCTGTTTCTTCGGCTATCAGTCGATCTATATCCTTTAATAATGCCCCGCCGCCGGTTAAAAATATGCCGCGAGTTGCCACATCGGAACCGAGTTCAGGTGGGGTTTGCTCCAAGGCCAACTTTACTGCGCCAACAATGCCGGACAGCGGTTCTTGCAGCGCTTCCAAAATTTCATTGCTGTTCAAGGAAAAGCTGCGCGGTACGCCTTCTGCGAGATTACGGCCTTTTACTTCTATTTCCCTGACTTCGCTGCCGGGGTAAGCCGTGCCGATTTCATGTTTTATTCTTTCTGCTGTAGCTTCACCAATTAAGGTGCCGTAATTTCTGCGTACATAATTAATAATAGCTTCGTCAAAGCGATCGCCGCCGATACGGACAGACGAGGAATAGACGATGCCGTTGATTGAAATGACCGCCACTTCAGAGGTGCCGCCACCAATGTCCAAAACCATAGAACCGACTGCCTCATCGACTGGCAAGCCTGCACCGATAGCCGCAGACATGGGTTCTTCAATCAAATAAACCTCGCGTGCCCCGGCCATAGCCGCAGACTCCCGAATGGCACGACGTTCAACCTGTGTTGAACCGCAAGGTACGCAGATCAAGATGCGTGGACTGGGTCGCAGCAACTTGCTTTGGTGGACTTTTTCGATAAAAAATCTCAGCATTCGTTCGGTGACCGCAAAATCGGCGATGACTCCGTCCTTTAGTGGACGGATTGCGGTAATATTGCCCGGTGTGCGCCCCAGCATGCGTTTTGCATCAAGGCCCACGGCAGCAATAGTTTTATTGCCCCGGACTCGGTCTTCTTTGATGGCGACAACCGATGGTTCATTAAGCACAATCCCCTGGCCGGGAATGTAGATCAAGGTATTGGCGGTTCCTAGGTCAATAGCGAGGTCGTTGGAGAAAAGGCCGCGAATTCTTTTGAACATTTTTAGCTGTATCCTTTGGGGAATAAAAAATTGTATTACTTTATCAATCAAGCGGGTATTTGAGCAAGATATAAAGTATTATAAACGTATTAATTATAGAGTCTCTGAAATTTTTATTGGGAGTTAATCGTGTCTTTAACAGTAAGTGAAGTCAAAGATTGTGCACATTTAGCGCGACTGGGAATAGAGGAGCGGGACGTTGGCTCTTATGCAAAAGATTTGTCCGGGATGCTGGATTTGATGACGCAGATGAATGATCTTGACACCGATGGCGTCGAGCCTATGGCTCACCCGATGGATCAAGTGCAAAGATTGCGTGCCGATGTAGTCACCGAGCAAGTCGACCGCGAAAAATTTCAGGCTATTGCTCCACAAATAGAAGCGGGGCTTTATCTAGTACCCAAAGTCATCGAGTAACGGGAAAAAATAACACATATGTATAATAAAACAATTGCAGAATTAGCCAGGGGTCTGCGTTCCGGTGAGTTTTCCAGCGTGGAATTGACCTTGGCTTTTTTAGACAGAATCAAACAACACCGCTCACTTAATGCTTATATCACGGTCACCGAAGACTTGGCCTTGCAGCAAGCCAAAGCTGCGGACCTAAGGCTGGCAACAGGCGAGGCGGAGCTGTTGACCGGTATTCCGATGGCGCAAAAAGATATTTTTTGCACCGAGGGCGTTAAAACCAGCTGCGGATCAAGAATGCTGGATAATTTTATTGCACCCTATAATGCAACGGTGGTGGATAAATTTAATAGCGCCGGTGCGGTGATGCTGGGTAAGCTGAATATGGACGAGTTTGCGATGGGCTCCTCCAATGAAACCAGTTATTACGGCGCAGTCAAAAATCCCTGGGATATTCATACCGTACCCGGCGGATCTTCCGGTGGTTCGGCGGCAGCAGTTGCAGCACGGCTTGCAGTCTGTGCAACCGGTACCGATACCGGCGGTTCGATACGTCAACCTGCGGCCCTTTGCGGCATTACCGGCTTAAAACCAACTTATGGACGGGTGTCCCGTTACGGCATGATCGCTTATGCCTCCAGTCTGGATCAAGGCGGTCCGATGACCCGCAACGCCGAAGATGCGGCGATCATGCTGCAAACTATGGCCGGTTTTGATGACAAGGATTCAACCAGCGTCGATTTGCCGGTTCCCGATTATAGGGCTGGCTTAAGCAACAGCCTTGAAGGTTTAAAAATCGGCTTGCCCAAAGAATTTTTCGGCGAGGGATTAAATAGCGATGTGGCGGCAACGCTTGAAGCTGCTATTAACGAATATCGGAAATTAGGTGCTACGGTTACGGAAGTTTCCATGCCCAGTCTTAAGCTAGCCATTCCCGCTTATTATGTCATTGCTCCGGCCGAATGCTCCGCCAACCTGTCGCGTTTTGACGGCGTGCGCTTTGGCTACCGCTGTGAAAATCCGGCGGATTTAACGGATCTGTATACCCGTTCACGCGGAGAAGGCTTTGGTAAGGAAGTTAAGCGTCGTATCCTGATGGGCACTTATGCGCTGTCAGCCGGTTATTACGACGCTTATTATATTAAGGCGCAAAAAATCCGCCGCCTGATCAGCGAAGACTTTAAAAGGGCGCTGTTGGAAGTCGATGTGATGATGGGGCCGGTCACGCCATCAACCGCTTTCGGCATCGGCGAGAAAATCGACAATCCGATTGAAATGTATTTATCCGATATTTACACGATTGCAATCAATCTTGCCGGTGTTCCGGCGATGTCGGTTCCGGCTGGATTTGCCCAAGGCCTGCCGGTCGGTTTGCAGATCATTGGCAATTATTTTGCCGAAGATAGATTGTTGAATATCGCCCACCAGTATCAACAAGTTACTGATTGGCACACACACACACCTAAAGGTTTTGAGTAAGGAGCAAACAGATGAGATCACAATGGGAAACAGTCATCGGCCTGGAAATTCACGCCCAACTCGCCACCAAATCAAAGATTTTTTCAGGTGCTTCCACCGCTTACGGCGCGGAACCCAATACCCAGGCCTGCGCGGTCGATTTAGGCTTGCCGGGCGTACTGCCGGTGTTGAATGAAGAAGCCGTGCGCATGGCGGTCATCTTCGGCATGGCCGTAGAGGCGCATATCGCACCGTATTCGGTGTTCGCCAGAAAAAATTATTTTTACCCCGACTTGCCGAAAGGCTATCAAATCAGCCAGATGGAACTGCCGATTGTCGGCATCGGCCATTTGGATATTGATGTTGACGGCGTCAGCAAACGCATCGGCATCACCCGCGCCCATCTGGAGGAAGACGCCGGCAAATCGCTGCATGAAAATTTTCACGGCTTGACCGGTATTGATTTAAATCGTGCCGGTACGCCGTTGCTGGAAATCGTGTCCGAACCGGAAATGAGTTCGGCTAAAGAAGCTGTAGCTTATATGCGCAAAATGCACGAACTGGTGCGCTATCTGGGTATCTGCGACGGCAACATGCAGGAAGGCTCGTTCCGCTGTGACGCCAACGTATCGGTGCGTCCCAAAGGCCAGCAGGAATTTGGCACGCGAGCCGAGATCAAAAACATCAACTCGTTCAAGTTTGTCGAAAAAGCCATCAATCACGAAGTCGAGCGGCAAATAGAGCTGATAGAAAGCGGCGGCAAAGTGGTTCAGGAAACTCGGCTGTATGACTCCGACAAGGATGAAACCCGTTCCATGCGCAGCAAGGAAGAGGCTAACGATTACCGGTATTTTCCCGATCCCGACCTGTTGCCTGTACTGATTGATGAAGACTTTAAGGCGCAAATAAAAGCCCGGTTGCCGGAACTGCCGCAAGCAAAAAAACTGCGCTTTAAAGATAACTATGCGCTGGATGAGGAGAATGCCACCCTGCTGACATCCTCCCGGCAGCTGGCTGATTATTTCGAAACCGTGGTTAAGGAGTCGGCTTGTTCAGCAAAAATTTGTGCCAACTGGGTGACCGGCGATTTGTTGGCGGCACTTAACAAAGCCGGAGTGGAGATTACCGACTCGCCGGTTAGCCACGAACGCTTGGCAGGATTGTTAACGCGCATCAGCGACGACACCATTTCCGGCAAGATCGCCAAACAGGTATTCGAGGAAATGTGGCAGAGCGCCGCGACCGCCGACCAAATTATCGAAGCCAAAGGCCTGAAACAAATCACCGATACCGGTGCGATAGAAGCGATTATCGATAAAATCATTGCCGACAACCTGGATCAGGTTGAGCAATACCGCAGCGGCAAAGACAAAGTTTTCGGTTTTTTTGTCGGGCAGGTGATGAAAGAAATGCAGGGCAAGGCAAATCCCGGCGAAGTGAATAAAATGCTGAAAGCTAAGTTACAGTAAGTCGGTTAAAACGCTTTTGCCGAAAACCACCCGTTAAAGATTAACCGCATAACCTGTCAAATTGCACCCCAACACAAACCATCCAATCCTTCAAGGCTTGGATGGTTTTTTTATGGGTGTTCTTTGTGTATTTTTGGTAGGTAGGAAAATATCGCCTAAAAATGTCTACTTTGGGTGTTCGCCCTACGAAGGGGATTAATTGTTGGATTCCACAGTCGTATAATAGCAATTCGCCGGATATTACATCAACGGCAGTATCTGGTTAAGAACCTTGCCGTTGGTTGCCAATATCTGCTTTGGAAAAAGGCCTTTATTGCCTTTGAAGTCAGTAAGCGTAGCACCCGCTTCTTCGGCAATCAATGCGCCGGCAGCCACGTCATACAGGTTTAGCTCCTGCTCCCAAAAAGCGTCGACTTGACCATCCGCAACCAGGCATAGATCGATTGCCGCAGAGCCGAAACGGCGCTGTCCGGTTGTTATCTCTGCGATCCGGCAAAACCGTTGCAGGTTGTTTTCTTTTAAGTAAGAGCGTAAGCAGGCGAATCCGGTCGCGATCATTGCGTCAGCCAGGTTGCTTTCGTTGGAGACGGCAATGGCTTGACCGTTTTTCCAGGCTCCCTTGCCTTTTTCGGCAGCATAGTAATCATCCAGTGCGGGTGCATAGACTGCGCCGAATATGAGTTCCTGGTCAATTTCCAGAGCGACGCTGATGCCCCAGAAGTACTGGCCTCTTGAAAATGAGTGGGTTCCATCAATCGGATCGACGATCCAGCGGCTGGTTTGATTGGCGCTTTGTCCGCTTTCTTCTCCCCAAAAACCGAATTGCGGGTAATGTTTGGCTAGGGATGTTTGTAAAAAAGCCTCAACCGCCACGTCGGCCTCGGTAACCAGGTCGCGGGGGCTTTTTTTGGTCACTTCTAAATTATTCAGATCTTTAAAATAAGTCATGGCAATCGATCCGGCTTCGCGAATTACATTCTCAAGAACGGTAAGTGAAATGGGCATTTATAGTAACCTTGTAGGGAAGAGGGTGAGAGTATAGCTAATCCAGGTAAGAATTGTCCTGCATACGTGTGCCGTGCATGGCAAGCCCTATAGAGAATATCCTTATATCGGAAACAGCATGAGGCAAAATTTTTCTGGAGAACTATAGCATCAGGTTTGTAGCCAGATTTCAACGCTTTACTGAGTGAATTTAGGCATCAAAAAATAGGCATCTAAATCGGGCATAATCGATATACGTTGCTATTGCGGAGGAACGATAGCTTTTGTCGATGATTTATTCAAGACATATTAGGCGGCAGGCGAATTACGGCTTTATATCCGAATAAGAAATATAATGATGGCCACAAATAATAGCGACGTTGCAAATTCCTCCAGTCGTTCGGCGAACGATGGTTTGTCATCCCCCATAATTATTTCAATTCGATTGGTCACTTGGTCGCGCATGTGTATTCGTTGTTGCAGCATGATATTTCTCTTAATGATTTTTGGTGTAACTACGCATTTGGCCCACTAATACGCCTTGAATTTCCACTTGCTCCGGCTTGTAGCGCATCGCTTCCATAGTTGAATTAGCGGGGATAAGTAATGTTTCGTGAGGGTACTGCTCAATAAATTTCAATGTGGCTTCGGCTTTGTTGATCAAGGCCACTACAATTTCTCCATTACGGGCGTAGCTGCGTTGTTCAATAATCACCCAATCGCCATCGTAGATGCCTTGTTCAAGCATGGAATCACCTTTTACTTTAAGAATATAACAGGGCTTTTGTGTTTTCAGTTGCTCAGGGATGGTCATGTAAGTGATGTTTTCGACGGCTTCGATGGGTTTTCCTGCCGCAATAAATCCGACAAAAGGTAGCGAGCTTTGATCATCGGAATGGTTGATCATTTCTTTGGCGTATTCTGTCAGGCGAATGCCGCGTTGCTTGCGTTCCGGCGCTTCGATCAGGTTTTCTTTGATCAAAGCCTTGATGTGGGTATGCAAGGAGCCGCGAGACTTTAAGCTCATGCACACGCAAAGCTCTTCCAGTGTAGGTGGGTGAGGGAATTTATCCTGATTTTGTAATAAGAAATCGAAGATTTCCTGTTGTTTTCTAGTGAGTGATTTCATCATAATTTGTTTTGAATTCGTTTTTTAAAATTATAACATGAGAACAAATAGAGAACAAATTAAAGTTGTGGTTATTTTTTTAGCTTAACTTCTAGGTCGCAGCTTGGGGTATGATTTGTAAGGCGGGTGAGGGATGCGCATCACCCTAATGACTTTTTTTGACTTGGAGAATGCCATGCAATTTGTTCCAGCATTATTACCCAGCCTGATTCAGGCAATAGATCAGGTAATCGAAACGAATGCCGAAGAAGTGACTGCCCTGGATCAGGCTATAGGCGACGGCGATCATGTGACTAATCTGCAACGCGGCATCAAGGCGTTGGTAGCGCAAAGCGATGAGTTGGCGCAACTTGATTGGGCTGCGGCCTGGCAGAAAATCGGTATGACTATGATGACGGCGGTGGGCGGCGCGTCCGGCTCTTTATACGGTACGCTGTTTGTTGCGATGAGCAAGGCTGCTCGCGAACGGCCTTTGGATTTGCAGGCTTTTGCCGAGATATTCAGCAGCGGCGTGGATGCGGTAAAACTGCGAGGAAAGGCCGATGCCGGTGAGAAAACGATGCTGGATGTGTTGATTCCGGTAGCGGCAAGCTTGGGGCAGGGTGCAGCCGATGGGGCTGCACTGGCTGATGTTTTGGACAATGTCGCACGGACAGCCATTGCCGGCATGGAGTCTACCCGGGACATGTTGGCAACCAAGGGGCGCGCTTCTTTTTTGGAGGAGCGCAGCCGGGGCCATATTGATGCAGGCGCTAAAACCAGTCAGTTAATGATTTGTGCGCTGGTCGGCGTGTTGGCGGAGCGTTTAACATCCCCAGCGTAAGGCCGCCGTATGGACGGGAGCATCCCACAGGCGGAGCAGTTCTTCGTCAAGCAGGCTCAGGGTGATCGAGCAGCCCGACATATCGAGTGAGGTGGTGTAGTTGCCGACCAGGGAGCGGCAGATGTTAACGCCGCGTTTTTCCCAGTATTCGGAGGCCAGTTGATAAATAAGGTGCAGTTCCATTAACGGTGTCGCACCGAAGCCGTTGACATGCAATAACGCCGATTGGCCTTTTTGCGGCTTCAGATCGTCATTAATCATGTTTGCCAGATAGTCGACAATTTCGGAGGCGCTGCGCATGGCTATACGCTCACGTCCTGGTTCGCCATGAATGCCGACCCCCATTTCGATTTCGTTGTCACCCATGTCGAAAGTGGGTTTGCCCAAGGCAGGTACTGTGCAACTGCTTAAGGCCACGCCCATGGACGCAGTGGCAAGGTTGACTCGATCGCCCAATGCTTTGCAGGCAGCCAAATCTTCGCCTGCTTCTGCGGCTGCGCCGATGATTTTTTCCACAATCAGGGTGCCTGCAACGCCGCGTCGCCCGGTGCTGTGGGTTTTTGGGAAAGAAACGTCATCGCTCACCAATATAGTTTCGTGCCGACAATCGAGCATTTCAGCGGCGATTTCGAAATTCATCACGTCGCCGGCATAGTTCTTGACGATGAACAAAACCCCTCCGCCGTTTTCAACAGCCTGTGCCGCAGCCAACATTTGGTCGGGGGTAGGGGAGGTGAATATTTGGCCCGGACAGGCGGCATCCAGCATGCCCGAACCGACAAAGCCGGTATGCAACGGCTCATGACCCGAACCGCCGCCGGAAATCAGCGCAACTTTGCCAGGTACAGTGGGCTTTATGCGTCTTATAAAGTCAGGTTGGCTGTTGAGTTGAACTATGTCGGTATGGGCTTTGGCAAAGCCAGAGAGGCTTTCGGCTAGCAGATTATCAATATTATTGATGAATTTTTTCATTGCAGCGGCTCCGGTAGATTCAGGTTTTTTTTATGATAGCGCTTATGGTAGGTCTGGGCAATTGGCTGTAATGCGTATCAAGAGCACTAATCATCAGTTTTTCAACGCTTGGGTCACCGCGCGGATGTCCGGCATAACCCAGGTTGGTTGATAATCCGCTGCTGTAATATCTTCTTCGGTGGACACGCCCGATAAAACCATCAGGCTGCGTATGCCGGTGCGAACGGCACCCAGAATGTCGGTTTCAAGTCGATCACCGATAGCCACTGTTTGCGCAGGATCAGTACCCAGCAACGCGAGGGCTTGCTGATAGATGATGGGTTCGGGCTTGCCGATGATGGTCGGCGTTACGCCGGTGGCAGCCGTTAATGCAGCCAGAATTGCGCCGTTGCCGTGGGTGAGGCCGCGTTCTGTCGGCAGCGTGGTATCGGCATTGGTGCCGATGAATTGGGCTCCGGCGCGAATATTCAGCGTGGCGGTCGCCAGTTTGTCCCAGGACAAGGTTTTATCCATGCCACAGACAACAATGTCAGCACCCTTATTGGGATTGGCTTTGCCATTATTTAATTCATACAGTCCGGTTAAGGTAAATCCCCGTTCAATAAGCGGCTGTCTAGCACCATCTTCGCCAATCACAAATACGCGGCTGTTCGTCGGATTGTTATGCTCGCTCAGGTATAGAGCCGTTGCCATGCTGGAGGTGAGAATTTCATCGCGGGTTACTTCTACGCCCATCAGTGCCAGCTTAGTGACATACTGTTCCTGTGTCAGGCTGGCGTTATTGGTTGCCAGAATAAAGGGTATTTGTTGATCGCGTAAGGTTTGAAAAAAATCAGTCAATCCGGGCATCGGCTGCTCGCCGTGCCATAAAACGCCATCCATGTCGATGATGAGTGCGCGTATGTTGGTAAATGGTTCCATCGGGGTGCTTCTCTCTTAAAGTGGGGCTCGCTATTATAATTTACATCGGGCATAAGGCGAACAATCAGGCAGATTTTAGCTAAGAATATGCTCCGATTTTTGGCGCAAGGCCATGAAAAATACGAGTCGAATGCGTTTTAATTTTCATTCCATAATGAGAATTGCCAATGACTATGACATAGTACGAACGTCATGATCCAGCGTTGGAATGATCTAAATTTACATGATTGAATGACTGCTGAAAGTCGTCCAAATATATCCTTGTAAAGGCCGCAGGAGTAGGCCGATAGGTGAATGACTTCTCAGTAAATTGCCTCATGGACTTGAAATTGTTTGGATGAAAAGGGTGCTTACGTTTCTTTTTGTTGTGGTTAGATGCGTTCAAGTGGGCAGAGAAAACGTTATACGGAAAAATGGATGGTCTTGGTATATAAAGATAAAGTACGTAACATTGTGACTGTATGCCGCACTTAATTCGGTTGCTATCCATGCGCCAACGCAGAACATTGAGCATTGGGCATTGACATCGGTCCCCTTTCTACTTTAAAGTTGCATTCGCATAAAAGAGTAAGTAACTAAAATTATAACTATTACTATAAACCATCGGAGCACGCATCATGGCAAAACCATTAATACAAATGGCATTAGATTCATTGGATTTCGACCAAACAGTCGCACTGGCTACTTTAGTAGCGCCTCATATTGATATTTTTGAAATCGGAACTCCATGCATCAAACACAATGGTGTTAACCTGGTTAAAGAGTTGAGAGCAAGATTTCCAGATAAATTACTGTTAGTCGACCTTAAAACAATGGACGCAGGTGAGTATGAAGCAACGCCTTTCTACGCAGCAGGCGCTGATATTTGTACAGTTTTAGGTGTGTCTGGCCTTGCAACTTGTGCAGGTGTTATCAAGGCAGCAAATGCACATGGTGCAGAGGCTCAAATCGATTTAATTAATGTTGGCGATAAAATAGCTTGTGCAAGAGCAACTGCTGAAGCGGGCGCGCACATTATGGGTATTCACACAGGTCTTGACGCACAGGCAGCAGGTCATACACCTTTTGCTGACTTGACTGATATCGCATCATTGGGATTGCCAGTTAGAATTTCAGTAGCGGGCGGCATTAACGCATCAACCGTACAGGATGTTGTTAGAGCCGGCGCAAATATTATTGTAGTTGGCGCAGCAATTTATGGAGCCGCATCACCCGCTGATGCAGCACGTGAAATTCGCGAATTGGTTGACGCGGTATAATTATGCATCAGCAACTTATCATAGAAAAGATTTCAGGTGTTCTTGAAGCTACAGATGATACGTATGATGTAAAGCTGACCCAATTGCTTGATAACGCCAAGCGTATATTTATTGCAGGTGCTGGGCGTTCCAAACTTGTCGGTAATTTCTTTGCAATGAGACTAGTTCACGGCGGTTACGATGTCAGTGTCGTAGGTGAAATTGTGACGCCGAGCATTAAAAGTGGCGACTTATTGATCATTATTTCCGGATCAGGAGAAACTGAGCAATTAATAGCGTTCACTAAAAATGCAAGAAAAATAGGTGCTAACATCGTCTTGATTTCTGCGAAAAGCGGCTCAACCATTGGCGATATGGCAGATGCTGTATTTCAAATCGGTAGCCCGGAGCAGTATGGTAAGGTTTTGGGTATGCCTATGGGAACTGTGTTTGAGCTATCTACCTTGTTATTCTTGGAAGCAACCATTTCACATATTATCCATGAAAAGGGAATTGCTGAAGAAGTCATGAGAGAAAGACACGCTAATTTAGAATAGCGGCACAGGAACGAGTGGCTATGACCACTCGTTCTATTCTTTAGTAGACAAGAACGCCAAAGAACATTCCGTGACAGAGTCTATCAGGCTGAAAAAGTCACCATTTAGTAATCTATAAATAGTAAGGAGAACAATATGACTTCGCGTCGAGAATTAGCGAACGCCATACGCGCTTTGAGCATGGATGCCGTGCAGAAAGCAAGCTCTGGGCATCCAGGCGCACCAATGGGCATGGCGGATATTGCCGAGGTTTTGTGGAATGATCACATGAACCATAATCCGTCCAACCCAAAATGGTCAGACCGCGACCGTTTTGTTCTTTCCAATGGTCACGGTTCAATGCTGATTTATTCACTATTGCACTTGAGTGGCTATGATTTGCCGATGAGTGAATTAGCCTCTTTCCGTCAACTGCATTCAAAATGTGCGGGACATCCTGAATACGGTTATGCACCAGGCGTGGAAACAACCACAGGTCCGTTGGGTCAAGGTATTGCCAATGGCGTCGGTTTTGCGATGGCTGAAAAGCTGCTTGCAGAACAATTCAACCGTCCAGGTCATAAAGTCGTTGATCACCATACTTATGTGTTCATGGGTGATGGCTGTTTGATGGAAGGCATTTCTCATGAAGTCTGTTCATTAGCAGGCACTTGGGGTTTAGGCAACTTAATCGCTTTCTGGGACGATAACGGTATCTCTATTGATGGTCATATTGAAGGCTGGTATACGGATGATACAGCAAAACGTTTTGAAGCTTACGGTTGGCATGTCTTGTCAGTAGACGGACATAACCCTGACGAGATTTCAAAGGCAATTGTCACGGCTAAAGCGGTGACGGATATGCCTTCATTAATCTGCTGTAAAACTACCATTGGTTTTGGCTCGCCCAATAAATCAGGCACTCATGAATGTCATGGTGCGGCTTTAGGTGATGCTGAAATTAATTTAACTAAAGCAGCTTTAGGCTGGGATCACGAAGCATTTATCATTCCAGCAGATGTTTATGCAGGCTGGGACGCTAAAGCAAAAGGCGGGAGAGTCGAAGCGGCATGGGATACAAAGTTTACAGCCTACGAGGCGGAGTATCCAGAATTAGCAGCAGAATTCAAACGTCGTATGGCGGGCGAACTACCGGCTAATTGGACGGCTGCGACTGACGCATTGATTGCTGAAACCAACGCAAAAGCAGAAAATCTTGCCACACGTCAATCCTCACAAAAAGTCATTGGCGGATTAGCGCCTACATTACCTGAATTTTTAGGCGGTTCTGCGGACTTAACAGGCTCTAACTTAACCAGTTGCAGCAGCTTCAAACATGTCAGCGGTAAAGAGATGGGTAATTATATCTCCTACGGTGTGCGTGAGTTTGGCATGTACGCCATTATGAACGGTATGACCTTACATGGCGGCTTATTGCCTTTTGGCGGAACATTCCACATGTTCTCTGATTATGCGAAAAGTGCTTTGCGTATGGCAGCGTTAATGAAAATTCGCACCATTGCTGTTTTAACTCATGACTCTATTGGTCAAGGGGAAGACGGTCCAACGCATCAGCCGATTGAAAATACTTCTGCGATGCGTTTCATTCCCAATATGGACGTTTGGCGACCTGCCGATACCACAGAAACAGCGGTTTCCTGGGTAATGGCAATTGAACGTATGACAGGGCCTTCAAGCTTAGTGTTAAGTCGTCAAGGCTTGCCTTTCATAGCGCGTACTGATGAACAAATCGCAGCTATCCGTAAAGGGGCGTACGTTATTTCTGAAGCAGCAGGCAATGCTCAAGTTATCCTCATTGCAACCGGTTCAGAAGTTGATTTGGCAATGAAATCACAAGCAGCCTTAGCAGAAAAAGGTATTCAAGCGCGTGTTGTTTCAATGCCGTCAACAAATGTATTTGACCGTCAAGACCAAGATTATAAAGACAGCGTATTAACACCCGGTGTAAAGCGTGTTGCGATTGAAGCAGGTATTACTGATTTTTGGCGCAAGTATGTTGGCTTGGAAGGCGCAGTTGTCGGTATTGATACTTTCGGCGAATCTGCACCTGGCGGCGTGTTGATGAAGCACTTCGGCTTTACTGTTGAAAACGTAGTCAAAAACGTAGAAGCGGTACTTTAATTTTAAAGGTCATATTTGCGTGGGTGAGATGATTGGATATATTGATTGGGTGAGTTTAACTCGTTATTAAATTAATATGATTAGATCGAAAATACAACGCAGATATGGCTACTCTAAAACAATGCATAAAGGGGGATTTCCACGTGAAAATAAATAATTTGACGAATGGTTTAGTTGCTACGCTATTATTGGTCAGTCCCATAGTAGGGGCAGAAACTCAATATCCGGCTGCAGATTTCGAGCCAAAAGTAATTTATCAGGATGCTGAATATATTGGCCAAAACAAGTCTGCATCTGCGGAGGTATCGACCAAGAAGGCCAAGCCGGCGGCTGATGTGGAATCAAAATATCCAGCGGCAGACTTTGAACCAAAGGTTTTATATAAGGATGCTGACTATAAGAAAAGCACGGTTACAGGGAGCTCTTCGGCAGCTGAAGGCGTTGCAGCAGCAAGTGAGAAAAGCACGATTACAGGAAGCTCTTCGGCATCTGAAAGCGTTACGACAGATGATGTAGCCGTAAGTGGAGTGGAAAAAGTGGAAGAACAATCAATGCTGAGTTATTTGCTTGGGTTAGCTGTTTTTGCCGTGGCTGGGTATGCCTTCTTGAGAAAACGCGAGCCAAAAGTAAAGGCTAGCAGCAGTACGCCAGTTTATTCCGGTCATATGAGTGGGCTTTCTGGTGTTGCTCGATATATAAGAAAACATAATCTGTCTGCAGTAACCGGTGTTGCCAGATACTTGGAAAGTCAGGTTGTTTCTGCAAAAGAAGCAGCTGTGTCAAGCGGCGTTGAAAAGTACCTTGAAAAACAGGCTAAATCTGCACAAGAAAAAGCAGCGCAAGCGGGAACCGGTGTTGAAAAGTACATGCGCAACCGGGGGTAATAAATGACTCAAAATTACCTAGTCAATTTAGTATCAGGACTTTTTGGTTCCAAAAGGGAAGTTGAAGTTCAAACCAGTTCCCCCGTATATTTTAGTAATCTTAATGGACTTACTGGAGTTGATAGGTATTTGAAAAGCCAGGAAGTTGTGCCGGTGCCAAGCGGAGTTGCAAGGTATCTGAGCAGCCTGGAAGAGTTGTCAGCAACCAATGAAGTTGCTAATGCTTTGGAACATCAGGAAGAAGTGTCGGCAGCAGACGAAGTTGAAGTGCTAATGGCTGATAAGGATCTCGACAATCAGGCAGATGAAGCATCATTGAGCAGCGTTGCCAAGTACTTGGAGAAACTGGATCAACATCCTGTAAGCAGCGTTGCCAAATATATGGCAAGGCAAGCTATTGTCGCAAAAAAAGCACCGAAAATTAGTGGTGTCACTAAGTACATGACCCAGCATGCTGTCGTTACAAAAAAAAATCCAGTAGTCAGTAGCGTAGCTAGATACGTTGAAAAACAAGCCAACTCTCCCGCTATAAGTGGTGTTTCTAAGTATTTAATAAGGCAGTCTATATCTGCTAGAAATACAGTAGCAGCAACCGGAGTAGCAAAGTATCTTGAAGACGAGTCCATTGCTGCGAGAAAAGCGGCGGCAGCGACTATAGTTGCCAGATATTTGGAAGAGCAGCGTATTTTCGCAAAAGAACAAGAAAAAGAAAAAGAAAAAGAACAGCAGTTGGCCAGAGAAAAAGAGATGGAAAAAGCGGGTGAAAGGGTTGCCGCTGCTGCTGCAACCGGAGTGGCTCGATATTTGGAAGAGCAAGCAATTTTGGCAAAAGAAAAACCACCGGTGAGCGGTGTTGCCAAATATGTGGCAAAACAAATATTATCCAGAAAAGAAGCGCCTATTTTAACTGGCGTAGAAAAGTACATGGCAACACAAGCAATGCGCGTAAAAAAAGCTCCGATTATAAGTGGCGTTGCAAAGTACGTGGAAAAAGAGGCGATGATCGCAAAAATATTGCCTAAAGCAAGCGGAGTCACCAAATATATGCAAAAACAGGCTGTATTGCCGCCCTCAAGCGGGGTCTCTAAATACGTGAGTAGGCAAGTTATTGCAGCAAGAGCAATGCCTGAAAAAGTGTGATTTGACTGAACTGTATTAATAGGGCGTTAAATGTATTGATCGAATATGAGTCGGCTATCGTTAATTTAGTTCTCCGAAGTCAATAGATTTAATTTTTGGGGCTATGCGAAAAACGACTCATTGATTTAATAAGTAATTGCTTACTAGGCATAACTGAGGGTTGTACTGCTATTTCATGATAAACAATCACGGCTCACGGTATAATTCTACCTCGCCCTTGTAATTATATTGGATGTCACACTTGTATATTTCAAATGTATTTGAAAATGACAAGCGTATGTCCTGATGTTTTTAAATTTTAAAATTAAAGGAGCCCTTAATGGCGAAGACTTTACTTGAACAACTGAGAAAAATGACTGTTGTTGTAGCCGATACTGGTGATATCCAGGCTATTGAAACTTTCACTCCCCATGATGCGACAACTAATCCATCCTTGATTACTGCCGCTGCTCAAATGCCACAATATCAAGGGATTGTTGATGATACTTTGAAAGGTGCTAGAAGTACCTTAGGTAAAGATGCGTCCGCAGCGCAAGTGACTACCCTTGCTTTCGAGCGACTAGCTGTTTCTTTCGGGCACAAGATACTTGAGGTAATTCCGGGTCGTGTTTCTACTGAGGTAGATGCTCGTCTTTCCTTCGATACTGATGCCAGTATCGCCGTAGGTCGCGAGTTGATTGCCATGTATGAAGAGCAAGGCGTTTCACGCGAACGAGTGCTGATTAAAGTTGCAGCGACTTGGGAAGGAATACAGGCGGCAGCCGTTCTTGAAAAAGAAGGTATTCACTGTAATCTAACCTTATTATTTGGTCTGCATCAGGCAATCGCCTGTGCCGAGAATGGCATTACGCTGATTTCACCTTTTGTTGGCCGTATTCTTGATTGGTATAAAAAAGATACTGGTCGTGATTCTTATGCGCCTGCTGAAGATCCTGGTGTGTTGTCGGTTACAGAAATCTATAACTACTACAAAAAATTCGGCTATAAAACCGAGGTTATGGGTGCAAGTTTCCGTAATATTGGCGAGATAGTTGAATTGGCAGGTTGTGATTTATTGACCATTGCGCCAGCCTTATTAGCTGAACTCCAGTCTACAGAAGGTAATCTGGAACGCAAGTTGGATCCGAAGAATGCAACTAATATGTCAATTGAAAAAATGACAATCGACAAAGCAACTTTTGATCGTATGCATGCCGAAAATCGTATGGCTTCTGACAAGCTTGCAGAAGGTATCGTTGGCTTCACCAAAGCGTTAGAGTCGTTAGAAGGCATTCTTTCAGCACGGTTAGCCGTTTTAGAAGGATAAGCTGATTTAAGTCCCTCGGTTTATATTTATAAGCCGAGGGACACTTCTTTTTTATCAGCAACTACGTAACCATAGGGTAGTATCCTCAGCTGCGCTATAAAATTTGGCACGGATGGCCAAAGTAAATCAATTGTTATCATCCGCTTTCTAGCATAAGGTAGAGAATCTGCTGCTTTTTGAGCTCAAAATCTATTCACAGTTACCCGATACTCCTGCTTTTGCACGACGATCATAAAGTGATTTAGTCGTGGACAGGTTGTTGACTTTTTACGGCATAACATCAAACTTGCTATCTACTTTAAAATCAATCAAGTGAATATGGATTCCTTAAGTAGCTAAATTTTAGGTGCAGGGCTACTTCAAAGCATTAAATTAATGCTTTCAATTATTAATGCATTTAACCTGAGAAGAAGCAAAAAACCGCTCAAACTGTTTTATAATTTACCCATTTAGACGCAATATGAATGCCGTTGTTTATTGTGAAAATAATATCTGTTAATATTTAAACCTTGCTGGTTTTAGTTCGGTTTATGGGTAAACCAATGTGTTATGTTTCGTAGAACCACCTCAATGCGAAATCTAATTAAATAATAAGTGAGGTGAATTTTGGAAATATATTATGAACAATCTTACAGCGCTTTCATTAAGTATTGCCGGTCTGGCTGGAGTAGCAACTTTTTTGGCGGTGGGACCACTTAGCGGTATCTTTTTTATATGGGCGGCAACCATTGCATGGGCCGCCTACTTTTTTCTCGGCGCCTCTCAAGAAGCCTTAAAAAACACCATCGTGTGTGGAATTTTCGGTGTTTTTATGGCTTGGTTGGCTGCTATTCAAATCACCAATATTCCATCCTCAGCAATTCTTGGCTTCCCGTTTTGGGCGGCCGTTACAGTAACTTTTTCAGTCGTAGTTATGTGTCTTGCGGCAAATATTCCTGCACTTGCAACAATACCAGCAAGCGTACTCGGGTATTCTTCTGCATTTGCATACTTGTTGCAAACGCCCGGTAAATTGAGTAAGGATATTCTACTGAGTGCTTCATTGGATAATGTATTAATTGTAATATCCATTTCTATTGTAGTCGGTACATACTTTGGTCAGTGGTCAGGGCAGCTGAGCGCAAAGTTGACTAAATAATTTAACTAGAGACTGTGAACTTAAGTCGAGTGGTAACAAATTTCCAATAGAATTGTGCCTTTCTGGTCGTTCCTCATTATTATATTTAATCCGTGAATTATTTTACGATAGGTATAGTGGACCCCGAATTCCGGACAATAGTTTAAGCTATGCTCTGTCGAAAAATGAGAAGCAGGAAATGAGCGAAAGCAAACGGAAGATTTTTACAGGGGCTCAAAAAGCCAAAATTGCATTGGAA